>JAKFVZ010000753.1 GCA_021732965.1 Reyranella sp. | reverse complement strand
CGGCGAAGCCCATCTGCACGCCGCACCGTTCGTCTCGATGGCCGACTGGAGCTGCTGTGGGGCGGGCTGCAAGAATGCGCGATGCGTGGGCGGCAAGAGCATGACCGTGGCCTCGCCGTCGGAGACGTTGCTCAGCGCCGCCGAGCCTGCGCCGTTCGCCGTCGACGACGCGCCGCTGCTCGACCGGGTCCCGCGAGGGCCGAGGAAGCCACCCAGATCCCTCATCTGAATCGTCCCGCGTGCGCCGATGCACGCCTGCGAGTCACGATGAAGGATCACGATCATGTTCATTCGTTCAGCCGTCGCGCCTGCGGGCGGCGCGTTGCCGTCTCCCTGTTCGCGGGAGAGATGAGGCATGGCCCTGCACTGGACCATCCACTCTCGAAACGCCCTGTTCATCGCCACCGCCGAAGGGCTCGTCGACAAGGCCGACGTGGATCGGATGATCGACGTCCTGGCCGAGTCGAACATCCTGGGCTACCGGAAGCTGTTCGACGGTACGGCTGGCGAAACGAACATGGGGGCGGTCGAACTCCTCGCCCTTGGCGTGCGCATGCGCGAACTGCACGCGGTCGGTCCGATGGGCCCGCTCGCGGTCGTGGTGCCCGAGGACAAATACGTGCTGCTGTCGCGGGTGCTGGGAATGCTGGCCGCCGCGAAACGCCCGATGCGGATCTTCAACGACCGTCGCAAGGCGCTCCAATGGCTCGAGTCCCACGCCGTTCGGGCGAGCGTACCCGGTCCCGCCGCCGTCCTCGACGGCGTTGCGTCACAGAGTGACGAGGGAACCGACCGCCCAGGGGAGAGCCCCTTGCCGTCGTGACGCGCGCGCCGACCAAGCCCCGCGCCGCGTCGCCTCGAAGGCGGCGGGCGGGCGGGGCTGTCTTCTCAGGCCTGCGCGGCCTGCTACATGCACTGCACCTGGAGGTTCATCGCGGTCTCCAGGCCCTTCATGACCTTGGGCGTCATCTCCGGCGACGCGGGCGTTCCGCCCTTGGCCATCACCGCGTTCGTCGTGGTCATCGCCTGGATCACGTCGGCGCGATCGGCTCCGGTGACCTTGTCCGACATGCAGGTGCAGATCTTGTCGGAATTCGGGACCGGCGTGCCGATCTTGCACTGGGCCATGAAGTCGTCGGCGGCCGCGGCGGCCATGAAGCCGGCCGACAGCGCGAGGGCCATCGCGGTGGCGCGGAAGCCTGTTCCAAATATACGCATTGATTGTCCCGTGGTGGCCGGCGCCGGAAGCGGCGCCGCGCGCCGTGACCTGCTCACAGGCGACGCGCCGGCTCAAGCGGGAAAGACGGCGCCCGGCCGCCGCGGCGTCAGGCGACGAAGCGGTCCCGCTCGCGTGATTCCGCGAGGGGCGTGCTCGCTTCACGCGCGACGACGGGCGTGTGCCACTTGCCGCTGTCGATCTCGGCAATCTGTCGCGCCATCTCACGCGACACGACGCGCGAGAAGGGGCCGAGATGGAGGTAGAAGGCGGCCATCGTGCCGACCGCCTGCAGTGCGCCGGGATTGGTGCGCTGGCAGTCGAGCAACGCCTTGACGTAGTGGCCAATCAGCAGCGGCTGGCGTCGCATCACCGCGCGCAGAAGACGGTAGAGCGCGTGCCAGTCGCCGCGCGCGAGGCCCAGAACGCGCCGGGGCGGCTTCGATCCCGGCACCGGCTTCCTCGCCGGCCAGAAGCAGTCGAGCTGGCGCGCCGCGCGGCTCACCCGCCCGAAGAAAGCGCGCGGCCTGTAGATACGATCAATCACGCTCTTGTAGTCGGCCAGCACGTCGCGCCGCTGCCGCAGCGTCTCGAAGTTGAGCCCCAGCAGGCACTGGTCGCCGCCTTCACGCAGTTTCTTCTGGCTCCAATCCTCGGGGAAGATGCGGTTCTCGCGCTCGAGGCGCCGCGTGAGCTGCGTGTTTGGCAGCGCGGTCAGCAGCCCCGCCATGCAGATCGCAATGTTGGCGTCCTCGATGCAGTCGACCATGCCGTCTGCGATGCCCGCCTTCTCGCTGTCGAAGCCCACGATGAATCCCGCGATCACGAACATGCCATGACGATGGATCCGGGCGACGCTGTCGCCGAGCGCACGACGGGTGTTCTGCTTCTTCTGCATCGCCGTCAGCGTGTCGGCGTCGGGACTTTCGATGCCCACGAACACCACGAAGAAGCCGGCTTCGCGCATCAGCGCCAGCAGGGCCTCGTCGTCCGCTAGGTTCACGGAGGCCTCGGTCGAGAAGACGAGCGGATAATCGTGCTTCTTCTGCCATGCGATGAGCGCGGGCAGGAATTCCTTCACGGCCTTCTTGTTGCCGATGAAATTGTCGTCGACGAAATCGACGTGGCCGCGATAGCCGCTGCGGCGGATGGCGTCGAGTTCGGCCAGCATCTGCGCCGCGGTCTTCACCCGCGGCCGGCGGCCGTAGAGCTCGATGATGTCGCAGAACTCGCAGGTGAAGGGGCAGCCGCGCGAGAACTGGACGGCGAGGTAGAGATAGTCGCCGCGCTTCAGCAGGTCATAGCGCGGCACCGGAGTGGTCGTGACGTCGGCCTTGAACTTCTCGGCGGTGAAGGTGCCGCGGCGCTCGCCGGCTTCCCATGCCGCGATGAAGTCGTGGATGACGGACTCGGCCTCGCCGATCACGACGAAGTCCGCATGGGCATAGTATTTCGGCTCAGAAGTGACGTCGGGTCCGCCCACGGCCACCGGCTTGCCGCTGGCCTGCGCCAGTGCGATCACATCCAGGCAATCCGGCCGCTGCACGACCATCCCGCCCGTCATGACGAGATCGGCCCAGGCGAGGTCCGCCTCACTGACGGTATCGATGTTCCGGTCGATCAGCCGGCACGTCCACTCGGGCGGCAGCATGGCCGCAACCGTCAAAAGTCCGAGCGGGATCGCCGAATGGCGCGCGCCTCCGGCTTCGCAGGTCGCCTTGTTGTTCCAGAAGGTCGCCGCCGGAAACCGTGGCGCCACGAGGAGAACGTTGCATCGTTTCATGCGATCCGACGACCCAGACCGGGCTGCCAATCGAGCGCGAGCCCATGACGCAATCTCTTCACTCTATCGTCCTGAAGTGTGGCCGTAACAGGGCCGCCCACGATCCATGACTCCGTTGTGCGTTCCCGGACAGTCGTCCAACAGCTTCCACCACCTCAAGCCGGTGCCGGCATCTCCTTCAGCAGCTTGTCGAGCGTGATCGGATAGTCGCGCACGCGGACACCGGTGGCGTTGTGGATGGCGTTGGCGATGGCGGCGGCGACGCCGCAGATGCCGAGTTCGCCCACGCCCTTGGCCTTCATCGGCGAGGACAGCGGATCGGTCTCGTCGAGGAAGATCACTTCCTGGTGCGGGATGTCGGCATGCACCGGCACCTCGTAAGCCGCGAGGTCGTGGTTCACGAAGAAGCCATGGCGCGTGTCGACCGCCAGCTCCTCCATCAGCGCCGCGCCCGCACCCATGGTCATGGCGCCGATCACCTGGCTGCGCGCGGATTTCGGATTGAGGATGCGGCCGGCGGCGCAGACCGCCAGCATGCGCCGGATCCGCACCTCGGCCGTCGCGGCATCGACGCCGACCTCGACGAAATATCCGCCGAAGGTCGAGATCTGATACTTCTTGTCGAGACCGCCGAACTCGATCGTGTCCTCGGCCGCCAGCTCACCATCCCTGGCCGCTTCGACAAGGGCGATGCTTCTGTCACCCGAGCGGACCTTGCCGTCGGCGAACTCGGCGGCGGCGGCGTTGAGGCCGAGCTTGCCTGTCACTGCGTCGCGCAGCTTGACGCAGGCGGCGTAGACGCCGGCGGTGGCGGAGTTGGCGCCGAACTGCCCGCCCGAGCCCGCCGAGACGGGAAATTTCGAATCGGCAAGCCGCACCATTACCCGGTGCAGCGGGACGCCCATCATCTCGGCCGCGGTCTGCGCGATGATCGTGTAGCTACCGGTGCCGATGTCGGTCATGTCGGTCTCGACCGTGACGATGCCCTTGGCATCGAGCCGAACGCGCGCCGCCGACTTCACCACCGGCGCGCCGCGATAGGCAGCGGCCATGCCGAGGCCGATCAGCCAGCGCCCGTCGCGCACCTCGCCGGGCCGGGCCTTGCGCCGGGCCCAGCCGAAGCGCTCGGCGCCCATGCGCAGGCATTCCGTGAGCTGGCGCTGCGAGAACTTGCGCCCGGGGTGCTCGGGATCGACCTGCGTGTCGTTGCGGAGGCGAAACTCGACCGGATCGAGGCCGAGCTTCCCGGCCATCTCGTCCATGGCGACCTCCAGCGCCATCATGCCCGGTGCCTCGCCGGGTGCGCGCATCGAATTGCCTTCGGGCAGGTCGAGTTCGGCCAGCCGCTGCCGCGTCAGGCGATTGGCGCCGGCATAGAGCAGCCGCGTCTGCATGATCGCGGTCTCCGGCTTGCCGCCGGGGAGGTCGCCCGACCAGCTGTCATGGCCGATGGCCGTCAACCTGCCGTCCTTGGTGGCACCCAGCCGGATGCGTTGGATCGTGGCCGGTCGGTGGGTCGTGTTGTTGAACATCAGCGGCCGTTGCAGCGCCACCTTGACCGGCCGCCGTGCAGCCCGCGCGCCGAGTGCCGCCAGCACCGCATCGGCGCGCACCCAGAGCTTGCCGCCGAAGCCGCCGCCGACATAGGGCGACATCAGATGGACCTTGTCCTTCGGCATGCCGAGTGTCTTCGCCACGTCGCCGACGCTCCAGGCCACCATCTGGTTCGAGGTCCAGAGCGAGAGCGCGTCTCCTTTCCAGGCGGCGGTGGTGGCGTGCGGTTCCATCATCGCATGCGCCTGGTCGGGCGTGGTGTAGATGGCGTCGAGCTGTACGGCTGCGGCGGCGAAAGCTCCGTCGAAGTCGCCGACGCGGCTGTCGGCCGGCTCGTCGTCCTTGCCGGAGGGCTTGGCCAAGTCGCGCGCCACGGCGAGATCGTAGGCGCCTTTGGCCGGCGCATACTCGATCTTCACCAGGGCGGCCGCGTCGCGGGCCTGTTCGAAACTCTCGGCGACCACCAAGGCGACGGCCTGGTGGTAGTGCTCGATCTCTGGCCCGCCCAGCAGCGTCGCGGTGTTGTACTCGCCCTTGCCGAGCTTGCCGGCGGTCTCGGCCGTCACGATGGCCAGCACGCCAGGTGCCGCCTTCGCCGCAGTGAGGTCCATCGCGGCAATCCGGCCCTTGGCGATGGCGGCACCAACGACATGGCCGTAGGCCGCATCGGGCGCCGCGTCCTGACGCTCGTAGGCATAGTGCGCAGTGCCGGTGGTCTTGTAGCGACCGTCGATGCGATCGACCGGCTGGCCGACGACCTGCAGCCGGTCGATGGGGTTGGTGGTGGCGGGCGTGTCGAACTTCATGGCTCAGCCTCTTGCCTCGGCCAGCACGGACGCGAGCGCGCGCTCGGCCAGCGGCAGTTTGAATGCGTTGTGTTCGGTGGGCCTGGCTTCCGCGAACAGCGTGCCCGCGACCGCCTTGGCGCCCTTGGGCATCTCGGCGTCGGCGGCGTCGAGGCGCCACGGCTTGGGCGCCACGCCGCCCAGCGCCACACGACCACTGCCGTCGGGCTGGACGATGGCGGCCACCGAGACCAGCGCAAAGGCATAGGAGGCGCGGTCGCGCACCTTGCGATAGTGCTGCGAGCCGCCGGTAGGCTTGGGCAATGTCACCGCGGTGATCAACTCGCCGGCCTCCAGCACCGTCTCGACGTTCGGCGTGTCGCCGGGCAGGCGATGCAACTCCGCGATCGGGATCGTGCGGGTGACGCCCTTCGGGTTCACGGTCTGCACGCTGGCATCGAGCACCCGCATCGCCACTGCCATGTCACTGGGATGGGTGGCGATGCAGGCCGCGCTGGCGCCCACGACGGCATGCTGGCGATTGATGCCGTCGATGGCCGAGCAGCCACTGCCGGGCCGTCGTTTGTTGCACGCCATGTTGGTGTCGGAAAAGTAAGGACAGCGCGTTCGCTGCAGCAGGTTGCCCGCCGTCGTCGCGCGATTGCGCAACTGGCCCGAGGCGCCAGCCAGCAGCGCGCGCGACAGGACGGCGTAGTCGCGTCGCACCCGTTGATCGGCCGCGAGATCGGTATTGCGGACCAGCGCGCCGACGCGCAGTCCGCCGTCGGACGTGGCCTCGATCCTGTCCAGCGCCAGCGCGTTCACGTCGATCAGATGGGCCGGCGCTTCGATCTGCAGCTTCATCAGGTCGAGCAGATTGGTGCCGCCGGCGATGAACTTCGAATCGGGCCGACGTGCCGCGGCCTCGGCTGCTTCCGCGGGCGATGCCGCGCGCTCGTAGGTGAAGGGCTTCATGCCTTGCTCCCGGCGACTTCGGTGATCGCGTCGACGATGTTGGAATAGGCGCCGCAGCGGCAGATGTTGCCGCTCATGCGCTCGCGCAGCTCGGCGCTGGTGAGTTGCGGCCTGGCGTCGAGGTCGGCGGTGACGTGGCTCGGGATGCCGGCCTCGATCTCGTCCAGCATCGCCACGGCCGAGCAGATCTGGCCCGGGGTGCAGTAGCCGCACTGGTAGCCGTCATGCTTCACGAAGGCGGCCTGCATCGGATGCAGGTGGTCGGGAGACCCCAGCCCCTCGACGGTGGTGATGGCGGTACCCGGGTGCATGACGGCGAGCGTGAGACACGAGTTGATCCGATGTCCGTCCAGCAGCACCGTGCAGGCACCGCACTGGCCATGATCGCAGCCCTTCTTGGTGCCCGTCAGGTGCAACGCCTCGCGCAGCGCGTCGAGCAGGGTGGTACGAGGGTCGAGTTCGAGGTCGCGCGGCTTGCCATTCACGGTGAAGGAAACATTGAGCAGGGGCGCAGCATTGATACCTGCCCCAGGGCCGGGTTCCTGTGCCCGGGCGGGAACCGTGCCGATAGCCGCGGTCGTGGCCGCGGCGGCAATCACGGTCCGCCTGCCGATTTCCTGTTGCGGGGGACTTGCCATGGCGGCTCTCCTTTTGGGGGGCGCCTGCGAAGAAGGTGGCGCTCCGACGGCCAACGTCCGCCAGTCGTCGATCGTTGCGCGGAAATCGGGCCGCCTCGGGGAGTCGGCGGCTTTGACATGGCGCAAGGCGGGCGGGCGCAGCGAATTGCATTGTCGGGCGGCGCCATCCCCGGAGGGACCCGACATGCGAGCCAGCGAGATCATGACGACCAACATCGTCAGCGTGAACGTCAAGGACACGGTGTTCGACGCGGCCGAGATGCTTCTCGGTGCGCGCGTCAGCGCCGCGCCGGTGGTCGACGAGGAGGGGCACGTGCTCGGCATCGTGAGCGAGGCCGATCTCATCCATCGGGCGGAGATCGGCGCCGGGTCGCGCAAGTCCTGGCTGGCGCGCCTTCTCGAGACGAACGCCGGCGCCGCCCGTGAGTTCGTGGCGACGCATGCGCGCAATGTCGCCGACGTGATGACGCGCGACGTCGTCACCGCCTCCGTCGATGCGACTCTGGGCGAACTCGTGACACTGATCGAGAAGCACAAGGTGAAGCGCATTCCGGTGGTGCGCGACGGTCTGTTGGTGGGCATCGTCAGCAGGGCCAACCTGCTCGAAGCGCTGCTATCCCGCGAGCCCGACGGTACCGCGGCTGGCGCCGCGCCCGACGACAAGATGCTGCGCGAGGCGGTGTCCAAGGCCCTGGAGGGCCAGCCCTGGGCGTCCCGCTGGCCAACCACCGTCGTGGTCAGCGACGGTGTGGTCCATCTCTGGGGTTTCGTCGAGGGCGACGCGGTGCGCCAGGCCTATCGGGTTGCCGCCGAGAACGTTCCCGGCGTGCGCCGCGTGAAGATCCACCTGCGGACGATGCCGGCCACCGTTGGCATGGGCACCTGAGGCACCGAACCGACGCCGACCTGGGAGTAATGTTTCAGGTGAGAATGGTTTGCGTGCGATGGCGAACAGCGAAACCTTCCCGCGACGAAGCCGTTTGATCTACGTCACATCCGGTCATTCGGCTTGGGGCTACGGTATTGCCCACGGAAGGAGCCACCATGCGTGCCCTGCAGCAGATCGTGCGAACAGCCTTGGCGCCGTTAGCGATGACCATGGCGGTTGCCGGACCGGTTTTCGCGGAGGGCGCCGGTTGGACCGCGGAGCGGGATGTCGAGGCGCCCAGTTACGCCTATGTCGAACCGCGCAGGAGCGACCTCAACATCGATACGGTGGTGCTGGCCTGCGAGCCGGCTGATGATCGCCGCGTCCTGCAGCTCCAACTCTATCTCGTGAACGATGGTCCTCTCATTCCCGTCAACGCGACGGCGAGCCGCCTGAAGACCGACCCGCGCGCGGAAATCTCGATCGACGGCAAAGTCTTTCCGGTCGAACTCCTGTTCGCGGGCGACCACGTCGTGCTGGCCGACGATAGGGACAAAGTGTTTCCGCGCGTGTCAGAGCGGCTCCTTGATGCCCTGGAAGAGGGCCATCTGATGAGCCTGCGGTTCGATCTCGTCGCCGAGCCAGACCGTCAGCCGGCCGCCATGGATGGCGAGGCGGTCGTTGAACTTCGGGATGCGGGCAGTGGCAACACCGTTGCCGCCGTTCGCCGCTGTGGCGCGAGAACCGATCTGCAGAGTGCCGCGCTGGACGCGCGGCAGCGCTGAGGCGGGGGCGGTTCACGCTCCGGGAACCTCGGTCGCGTCGATGTTCAGCGAAAGACGAGGACCGGAATGGTGCTGTGGGTGAGCACCTTCGAGGTCTCACTGCCCAGGATCAGTGCGGCCGCGCCGCGGCGCCCATGCGAGGCCATGGCGATCAGATCGCAGCCCTTTTCAGTGGCGGTATCGATGATGGCTTTCCAGGGTTGGGCGTGCGTGACCTGCACGAGTGCGCACGGCACGCCCAGTGCCTTCGCCTCACGCTCGGCTTCCGCGAGATACCGGTCGCCGGCCTGTTTCGCATGGGCCTCGTACTCCGACTTGGTATCGGACAGCTGGGTGCTGTCCATCGAGATGATCTGGAACGGCTCCATCACGGTAAGGACCGTAACCTTTGCCCCGGCATCGCGCGCGAAAGCCATCGCGGTTCGAATGGCAGTACTGGAGAGCGCCGAGCCGTCCGTGGGAACAAGAATGTGACGATACATTTCCTGGATCCTCCCTCCTGCAATCCGGAAACAGTACTGGCTCGCGGGTGCCCGCTCGTTGATCTGGGTCAAGGGACAGGACAACGCGGTCGAGTGCCGCTAGATGGTCAGGGACAAGATGGCTTGGATGCCACGGCCGGGAGAAGACGATGCCCATTCACATGGACATAATGCGGCTTGACCGGCTGGTGGTCTTCGTCGCGCGCGGTCACGTCACGGCCGAGGAGATCGCCGAGAGCATCCGGGCGCTCGTGGAAGCCAATGTCCCGGGATTCGCCAAGATCGTCGATGTCACGGGATCGGCGTCCGAACTCAGACGCGAGCAGGTCGAACGCATCGCGGCGCTGCTGCGCGGTGGACCCGAGGGTTCACCGCGGGGGCCGGTCGCCTTCGTGGTCAATCCGCAACGCACGGGATTCGCCGAGGCTTTCGCGGAGGCGACGCAAGGTGAGCGGCCGATCGAACTCTTCAGCAGCCTGCACGCCGCGCGCCGCTGGCTGAAGGAGGCGGCGGTCGGTCGGCCCTCCGCGCCCGGCTCGCTCCATCAGGGAGTGCGCATTCGCGACTGACGGAACTCAGCGCTTGATGATGCTGATGCGGCCATCGGCTTCGATATAGGCAGCCTTGATCTCCCGGCAGTCCTCGCAGCCTTTTTCCCGGATTTGCGCCATCAGCTCTTCCTCGGTCACGAACTCCCGACGCATGTTTTGCCGCAGCAGGTGGCCATCCTCGATCAGCTTCAGCTTGGGCTCGCGGGTCAGGCGCTCGAAGGCGGGGAACCGGTATTGCAGCCACTCGATGGTGTAGCTGCAGGACAGGATCACCAGGATGACGAGGGCGCTGTCGACGATGGAACGGGAGTCGGGCAGGAACCCCTGGCCGGCCACTTCCGACACCAGCACGATCACGAGGACGTCCATCGTGCCGATGCCTCCCACGTTCCGCCGCAGCACCAGCCGCAACAGCACGAAGACGATGACGTACATCAGCACGCCCCTGACCAGCAGCTCGGCCACGCCGAGTTCGGGCATGAAGATGGACCGCCAGTCGATCGAGGACAGCCAGGGCATCGCGAGCTCCTCCGTTTCAGCCGGCGTTCCAGCAGGCGGCTAAACGCCCTGGACTCGCCGACGTTGCTCACGCTCGCGCCTGCAGCCTCTCGCAGGATGCGACGTTGCGGCACCATGCCCTGGAACGGAACAGAAGCGCGTATCAGCGGCGCGGGAGAAGATGCCGAGGACCTGCGGGTGCTGGCCGCGCGCATCGAGGCGCCGCCGCTCGCCATCGACGATGACACCGACGAAGTGCAGCTCGAGGCGGCGGCGCTCGAGCTTCGCCGGCACTGTCTCGCGCGCGCCCATCGCCAGGCCGATCCCAAGCTGAAGAGTCCATGCGCGGGCACCGTGGCGCGTCTGCCCTTTGGCAGCCGCGTGTCGCTGGGCTACGAACGCGATCTCGACGCGTCGGCGCTGGAGCGGCGCGGCGGCGAGGACTATCCCGCGCCGCCCGGCTGGCGCTCGGTGCGCGTGCTCTGCCGCAGCGGACAGGCGGCGCTGGCTTGCCTGCTCCACCTCGCCCTGTCGACGGCGCGGGACGGCACGCTGAGCACGCGGCACGCGGGACGCTACTTCGAGACCAGGGCGTTGCTCGACCTGTGGCCCTCTAGCGTGCTGCCGCGCGTGCCGGCCGGAGCCAACGACGTCGATTTGCTGATCGGCGAGCCCGCCGCGTGCAGCGGCCGCTTCGAGGTCGCCCGGCCCGAAGCGCTGCCGAGGGTGTGCCATGCACTGCTGCTCGACACGACGCTGAGCGGGCCGGCGGTCGATCTGGCGCCGTGGTTCGCGCGTCATGACGGTCCGATCGCGGCCGTGTTTCGCTCGGGCCTGAAGCTCGACCAGGCAGGCCTCGAACTGGCCAATGTCGGCATCGTCCAGCTTCTGGTGCGCGAGGGCTCGGGGCTCGATCTCGAGGCGCTGGCCGAGAAGCTGCGCCACATCCGCGGCCTTACCGCCACGGGGCTGACGCTCGACGAGCTGGGCTCGCTCTCCGCGCCGTGGTTCCTCGACCGCGACTACTTCCACCGCTACACCGCGCGCCTGTTCGCCCACAACGAGGCGCTGGCGCGGGTGATCGGCCGCGAATCGCCCGTCTTCGAACCGGACTGCCATCCCTGCCTGATCTCCGACGCCGCGCCGCCGGCGGCCTTCTGCGCCATCCGGTTGCGCGACGGCGACCTGGCCGACCATCGCCGCCTGCTGGCGTGCGTCGAACGCGAAATCGGGCGGCGCGGGATCGTGGCGACCAAGGGAGGCTCCTTCGGCTTTCGCGGCATCCGCTATGAGCTGGTCGAGCCGGACCCGCAGGACGGCGCGCCTTTCCTGCGGGTGGCGCTGGGCTTTCGCGGCGGCGCCGGCACCGGGGCGATGATCGACCTGCTTGCCGAACTCGCGCGCGGCAACTTTACGGCGGGCCGCGACGTTCATAGCCTCGCATCGACGAGGTGAAGCATGAGCAGTCTGGATGACGCGGTCAGGGTGGCGAGCGCCTTGCGCGAACAGAAAAAGTATCCCGAGGCGATCGACCTGCTCCAGAAGGCGCTGGCCGCCGCCGCGCCCGACGACTTCCACCGCCTCGCTGCCAACCGCGAGGGCGTCCGCGCCGCCGAGGAAGCGGGACTTCCCGCCGTCGCCAAACGCTTCGCCGACGCAATCGCGATTCGCGAAGAGGAAGGCGAGGAGGAGGCGTAGCGGCTTCTTGCTAGCCGCGCGTCTCGACATGACGGGCAAGCTTGTCCAGCGTCTGGCCGCCATAAGCCACGGCGCCGAAGCCAATCGCAGTGGCCCGCCGTTCCTTAGAGGGATGCATCTGGCGCAGCGTGAGCACCGTCTTGCCGTCGCTCTGCTGGTCGAAGGTGAGGAGCATGCGGAACCTGTCGGGATCGGCGTCCCGGTCCGAACCGTGCTCGACCTCGATGAACGACGGCGCCTCCAGGCGCAGGAAGAGCATGCGGTTGCCGTAGCGTGTGCCGTCGGGCGCCACCATGTCGAAGCGCCAGACGCCGCCCTGCCTCAGGTCGATGGCGTGGGTCTCGATGGCGAAGCCTTCGGGCCCGAACCAGGCCTGGATCTGCTCCGGGTCCGTCCAGGCGGCATAGACCAGCTCGCGCGGCGCATCGATCACGCGTGCGAGCACGATCTCGCGGTCCAGCGGCCAGTCGCGCCACGGAGAGGCGGCCTGCGACGAGTGTTCGCTCATGGTCTCAATTCCTCTTCATCTTCATGCGGTGGATATGGGCCTCCAGCCGGTCGAGGCGCTTCTCCCAGGCCGCCACGTGCCGGTTGATCCACGACTCCGCGGCCTGCAGCGCGTGCGGCTCGATGCGGCAGGTCCGCACCCGCCCGGTTTTCTCGGAACTGACCAGCCCGCTCCGCTCGAGCACGCGCACATGCTTCAGCAGCGAGGGCAGGGCCATGTCGAACGGCTCGGAGAGCTCACTTACGGATTTCGGCCCCTCGCACAGCCGGCTGACGATCGCCCGCCGGGTGGGATCGGCGAGCGCGGCAAAGGCGCCGTCGAGATCGGATGAATACTTAGCCATTGCGGAAAGTATTAACCGACAGGCATCAGTCGTCAAGAACAGTTTCCCGATTGGCTAACTAACCCTGGTGCGGCACGGCGCCCAGCTCGACGCCGGTTTTGTCGTGCAGGGCGAAGCGGTCGACGAGATCGGCGCTGGCCTTGTTGTAGCCGATGACCTTCACCTGCGAGCCGTCGCGACGCAGGCGCGCAATGATCTTGTCGAGGGCGCCGACACCGGAGATGTCCCAGAAATGCGCAGCTGAAACGTCGATGGTGACGCCGCGTCCTTCCTCGGGCCGGAAGGCGCGGGTGAAGCGGTCGACCGAGGCGAAGAAGATCTCGCCGCTGACCCGGTAGGTCACGGCCCCGTCCGCTTCCTGGCGCTCGACCGCGAACATGCGGCGCACCTTGGCGGCGAAGAAGATGCCGGAGAGCAGCACGCCGGCCAGCACGCCCTGGGCGAGGTCGTGCGTAAAGACGACGACCAGTACCGTAACCACCATCACCACGCTCGAAGTGGGCGGGTGGCGGCGCAGGTTGGGGATCGAGTTCCAGCTGAAGGTGCCGATGGATACCATGATCATCACCGCGACCAGCGCCGGCATCGGGATCTGCCCGACCAGCGGCCCGAGCACGGCCAGCAGGAACAGCAGCGCCGCGCCGGCAACGAAGGTCGAGAGGCGCTTGCGGCCGCCCGAGGTCACGTTGATCACCGACTGGCCGATCATGGCGCAACCGCCCATGCCGCCCACCAGCGCGGCGGCGACGTTGGCCCCGCCCTGGCCCAGGCACTCGCGGCGCTTGTCGCTTTCGGTGTCGGTCATGTCGTCGACGATCTGCGCCGTCAGCATCGATTCCAGCAGGCCGACCGCCGCCATGGTCGCGGAGTAGGGCAGGATGATGCGCAGCGTCTCCCAGGTGAGCGGTACCTGCGGGAGGGTGAGGACCGGCAGCGCGTCGGGCAGCTTGCCCATGTCACCCACCGTGTGGACCGGCAGGCCGAGACCGATGCTGAGCGCCGCCAGCACGACGATGGCGACCAGCGGCGACGGCACGACGGTGGTAAGGCGCGGCAGCAGATAGATGATCGCCAGTCCGCCGGCGATCATCGCGTACGTATGCCACGACACGCCGACGAGCTGCGGGATCTGCGCCATGAAGATCAGGATGGCGAGCGCGTTGACGAAGCCGGTGATCACCGAGCGCGAGACGAACTGCATCAGGAGGTCGAGGCGCAGCAGGCCGGCCACGATCTGGATCAGGCCCATCAGGATGGTGGCGGCTAACAGGTAGTCGACGCCGTGGTCGCGCACCAGCGGCGTCACCACCACCGCGACCGCGGCGGTGGCGGCCGAGATCATCGCCGGCCGGCCGCCGAGGAAGGAGATCACCAGCGCGATTGCCACCGAGGCCCACAGGCCCACCTTGGGATCGACGCCGGCGATGATCGAGAAGCCGATGGCTTCGGGGATGAGGGCGAGGGCCACGACGAGCCCGGCCAGGAAATCGCGTCGAACCTCGGCGACGCTACCGAACCATTGGGATTTCAGGGTGTTGAACATTGACCTTGGATACACAAACACATGGCTTCGCCGTCCGGAGGAAGCGGCAAGCGGCGCATCTGAAGGCGCGTTCCATGTGAGAATTGCCCGGCGGATCGGCGGCCGGAATAGCCACCCGGGTTTTCACCGGGGTCCTTGCGAGTGAGCTTCAAGCTAAATCATGCCCGTGCGGGGATTGCAATCTCAGCGCCCGGCGAAGGGTGGCCGCGACGCCACGCCAAGGGATCACATGCTCATTATCAATTGCGAATCATTCGCAGTTCCAATAATGTCGCGGCGGCCACCGCACCTTCCGGATGGCGTTTGGGTTCCGAGAACAAGCCGTGCCGTCCGACACCACCTCCCTGTTCATCGAGCATCGCCGCTCCCTGGTCGACTATGCGACCGGCATCGTCGGCTCGCGTTCCCAGGCCGAGGATCTGGTGCAGGAGGCGTGGCTTCGCTTCGATGAAGCCGCTGGGCAGCGCTTCCTCGACGAGCCGCTCGGCTATCTCTATCGCATCGTCCGGAATCTGGCGCTCGACGGCCGTCGCCGCAGCGCGCGCGAGACGGAGGCCATGGCAAACGGGGTGGCCGCCGCCGTGACGGCGCCGGCTGCGCCGGCCACGCCCGAAATGCAGGCGCTCTATCGCGACGAGCTGCGCCTTCTCGAGGCAGCGTTGGCCGAGTTGCCCGAACGCACGCGGATCGCCTTCGAGATGCATCGGATGGGCGGCTGCAAGCTGCGCGAGATCGCGGCGTTTCTCGACATCTCGTTGCCGCTGGCACATGTGCTGGTCGCCGACGGCATCCGGCACTGCAAGAAGCGCCTGGGCTGGAAGTGATTTTCGCTTCCCGGCAATAATATAAATAGAAAATCCGCGCCGCCGGACGTTAGCCCTGTGAAGGGAAGTTCCCTGCGTAGTCGACGCGGGGCGGCAGGGAAGCAGGCCGGCAATCCGACGAGAGGATGGGATGGAGCGCGTAACGGACGCCGACGCCGAGCGGGCCTCGCGGGAAGCCACCGAATGGCTGATCCTGCTGCAGGAAGAGCCGGACGACGCCGGCCTTCGCCGCCGCTTCGACGCATGGCTCGCGGCAAGTTCCGAGAACGAATCCGCCTGGGAATCGACGCAACGCTTTTCCGACAGGGCGGCGATCCTGCCGCCCGCCCATGCGTCGCGC
>JAKFVZ010000288.1 GCA_021732965.1 Reyranella sp. | reverse complement strand
CGAACCGGACCTTCGCGGTCTACATCGCCACCTTCGCGGTGTTCGCGCTGGGGGCGACATATGCCGGATTCGCCGTGACGACCGTCGCGGTAACGCTCGTCATCATGCGCTTCGCCGAACGCCGCTCGTGGCTAGCCTCGATCGGCTACGGCGTTGCCTGTGCCGCCGTCGGCCTGGTCTGTTTCGGCTGGCTGCTGCGCGTCGATCTGCCGGAAGGCCCGATCGAGCGCACTTTCTACACCTACGTTCGCTGAGGTCCGACGCATGGAAGCGCTGCTCGGCGGCTTCGCCACCACGCTGACCCCCGACAACCTGTTCTACTGCTTCGTCGGCGTGTTCCTCGGCACCGTCGTCGGCATCCTGCCTGGCCTGGGGCCGCTCACCACCATCGCGATCCTGCTGCCGATCACCTTCAAGATGGAGGTTACGTCGGCCATCATCATGCTCTCGGGCATCTACTACGGCGTCGCCTATGGCGGCACCGTGACCTCGGTGCTGATGCGCATTCCGGGCGAGGCCTCCTCGGTCGTTACCTGCCTCGACGGCTACGAGATGGCGCGCAAGGGCCGCGCCGGCGCCGCCCTCGGTATCGCCGGACTCGGTTCGTTCTTTGCCGGCACCGTGGGCGTCCTCGGCATCTCCTTCCTGTCGCCGCCGCTCGCCGAGCTGGTCATCAAGTTCGGGCCGGCCGAATACGCCATGCTGATGCTCGCGGGCCTCACCATGGTCACCTACATGTCGAGCGGCTCGCTGCCGCGCGCATTGCTGATGGCGGCCTTCGGCCTGCTGCTGGGCACGATCGGCAGCGACCCGCTCAACATGACGCCGCGTCTCACTTTCGGCATCCTGGCGCTGGGCGACGGCATCAATCTGGTGCCGCTGGCGATCGGCCTGTTCGGCCTTTCGGAAGTGCTGTTCATGGCGCGCCAGAAGCCGGACGACATGAAGGTGTTGCCGCCGCCGTCGCGCCTGCTTGGCTTCATGCCCTCTCGCGAGGAGGCCAGGCGCTCCGTCGGTCCGGTCGCGCGCGGCACCGTCATGGGTTTCCTGGTCGGCCTGCTGCCCGGCGGTGGCGCGGTGCTGGCCTCGTTCCTGTCCTACGGCATGGAGCGCAAGCTCTCGAAGAATCCCGAGGAGTTCGGCAAGGGCGCCGTCGAGGGACTGGCAGGACCCGAGTCGGCCAACAATGCCGGCACGGCCGGCGCCTTCGTGCCGCTGCTCTGCATGGGCATTCCCGCGAACGCGGTCACGGCGCTGCTGCTCGGCGCCTTCATCATCCACGGCGTCACGCCGGGGCCGACCATCCTGGAACGCCAGCCCGAGATCTTCTGGGGCGTCGTGGCCAGCATGTACATCGGCAACGTGATGCTGCTGATCCTGAACCTGCCGCTGATCGGCCTGTTCGTGCGCATCCTCGACATCCCGCGCGCCTATCTCACGCCGATGATCCTCGCGGTCTGCCTGATCGGCGTCTATTCGTCGAACGGCAATCCGGCCGACGTGGTGATCTAGGTGGTCTTCGGTTTCGTGGGCTACTTCCTGCGGCGCCACGGCTTCGACCTCGGCATCGTCATCCTGGCCTACGTGCTGGGGCCGATCTTCGAGCGCTCGGTGCGCCAGTCCCTGGCGATCTCCGACGGCGATCCGACGATCTTCCTGCACAGCTATCTGTCGACAGGCTTCGCAATAGTCGCGGTCGGGCTGCTGATTGCGGGGCTGTGGCCGAAGAAGAAAAAGGCGGCCGGGTAGGGCCGCCTTCGGAGAAAGTTCTCATCTATTCTGCACGGAGCGGGCTTTCGCGCCTGTGAAGGCGCTGCCGCCCGCCAGCGCTAGCTACGCCAGCGCTAGTGCTTGTGCGGATGGGGATGCGTCGGATCCACCCAATACACTTCCTCGACCTTCTCGGCCGGGGTGATGTCGATGTTGATCGCGACGGCCTCGTTGTCGGAACGGACCAGCACGCATTCCAGCGGCTCGGTGTCCGAGGCGTTGATCTCCTGGTGCGGGACGTAGGGCGGCACGTAGATGAAGTCGCCGGGACCGGCCTCGGCGACGAACTGGAGCTGGTCGCCCCAGCGCATGCGGGCGCGGCCCTTCACGACGTAGATCACGCTTTCCAGGTGCCCGTGATGGTGGGCGCCGGTCTTGGCGTGGGCATGGATGGTCACCGTGCCAGCCCACAGCTTCTGGGCGCCGACGCGGGCGAAATTGATGGCCGCAGCCCGGTTCATGCCCGGGGTCTGGGCGGTGTTGGTGTCGAGCGATCCGGCGGGGATGACCCGTACGCCGTCATGCTTCCAGTCGGTCGGGTCGGTCATGATGTCTCCAGGCTCTGGGTTTTCAACTTCTCTTGGATGGAGATCACTAAAACTCCGCCTTGGGGAGTCAATGGAAAGTCCTGATGCCTTTCCGGCCATATAAGGAAAAATCCTTTGGCGCTCATTCCTGGAGTACACTGAAGACATGAATCGCATCGATGAAACCAAGCAATTCAAGCCGGTGAACATCGCCGTTCTGACCGTTTCGGACACGCGCACCCTGGAGACCGACAAGTCGGGCGACACGCTGGTCGAGCGCATCGCACGCGACGGTCATGTGCTGGCCGACCGCGCCATCGTCACCGACGACGTGGCGCTGATCCGCGCGCAGGTGCAGAAGTGGATCGACAATCCGCGCATCGAGGTGGTGATCACGACCGGCGGCACCGGCGTCACCGGCCGCGACGTGACGCCCGAGGCGCTGGAGGCGCTGTTCGAGAAGAAGATCGAGGGGTTCGGCGAGACCTTCCGCTGGATCAGCTTCCAGAAGATCGGCACCTCGACCATGCAGAGCCGTGCCACCGCGGGCGTGGCCAACGCGACCTACATCTTCGCGCTGCCGGGTTCGACTGGCGCCTGCAAGGACGGCTGGGACGACATCCTGCGCCAGCAGCTCGACATCCGCTTCCGCCCCTGCAACTTCGCGGAACTGATGCCGCGCCTCAACGAAGGCAAGATGCCGCGCAGTGGCTGATGTTTGCACTTCCCTCATCCTGAGGAGCGTGCCGCAGGCGCGCGTCTCGAAGGATGGGCTGCACACGCGGTGCTCGTTCCCACCCTTCGAGACGGGCGCTTCGCGCCCTCCTCAGGGTGAGGGCTGTCATGATTGATCTCCTCGCCGCGATTCGCGAAGGCGAGGCGTTGCCGGCGACCGGCACGGCGCATGGGCATGTGCGACTGAGGGACGGACGGCTTGCGCGAATCGCCTATGCCTACGAAGACGATCCGACGGCGGCGGCGCGCCTGCATCTGCAGGCGGAAGCGTTCCGCCATCTCGCGCCGGCCGGCCGCACGCCGCGACTTCACGAGGTTGTCGAGCCAAGGCCCGGTCTTCCTGGCGGTGCCTTGATCGTCGACTTCATCGAGGGTCGTGCGCCGAGTCTGCCGGATGAGCTCGACGCCATGGCCGACACCCTGGCGCGGCTTCATTCCCGGCCGTTGCCCGCATCAGGCTCGCCGATCCCTCTTCAGGACGATCCGCTCCGAACGACGCTGGATGTCGTGGAGCAGGGCGCGCAACGCTTTCTCGACAAAGCGGTGCGGGACGCGGGCGCCCATGCGGAGATCGTCGAGGAACTGGTGTTGATGCGCGACATCGCGGTGACGCTTGCCGACCAGCCGCAACCGCTGTCGGTCGCGCTGGCCGACACGCATCCCGGCAACTTCATCGTCGACCGTGCCGGCATCGCCTGGTTCGTCGATCTCGAAAAGGTCCATGTCGGTTCGGCGGCGATCGACCTGGCGCATGCCACTTTGCCGACCTCGACCGTCTGGCATCCCGATGTCGGCAAGGTCCTGTCGCGCGCCGAGGTCGAGAGATTCTACGAGTCCTATCTCGCGAAGATCGGCGAGGCGCGCGCCGCCGAGCTGCGGCCTTGGCTGCAGCCGATGCGCCGCCTCACCTGGCTGCGCACGACGATGTTCATGGCGCGCTGGAAAGTGCAGACGGAAGCGCCGCGTGATCCGTCCGATCCCTCGCAATGGAGCGACGCCGGTCTGGAGCCTGCCATGAAGGTCCATCTGCAGGCCCGGATCGACCAGTGCTTCGACCGCGGCTCCATCCGCGCCCTTCGCGCCGAGTGGCTATGACGGCCTCGGAGGGTTGATGGTTTCCGCCTTGAACGCGGCGCTACTTTCGTCCTCGGAGTGTACTAGGACCAATACCGGCGAACCGCTGCGCTTTTTCAGCCAGGCCTTGGCCTCGGCGAAAAGGCCGCCCACGACGTCGTACTCGGGCTGATATATCGAGGCGACTCGCATAACATAGCGGCGAGGCTCTTCTTCTGAGTCGTCCCTCTCCGGGAATAAATGGATGTAGCCCCGGCGCCGTCCATCGCCGTCCACGGCGATGAAGATCGCAGAATTGTCGCCCGTCGAGGCCCCTTCCACGGTGAGACGGGCTTGCGAAGTGAGCTCCTCATCCTCCGGCGGCGCGAGCTTGGCGATAAAATCGATGTCGTCGTGACTCGCAGTCCTGACCTCAATGTCTACCATCTGCTGTCTCTCGAAAAGATAGGCGTCAGCACTCAACCTAGATTGTATTATGAAATATTGGTACAACCCAGTGTATAAATGTGCCGAGTGGCTATAGCGGCTTCACCATGCGCAGCGTCTCGGTCTGGAAGCCGCGGCGCTCGTAGAACTCCACGGCGTGGTGGTTGTCGGCGAACACGTCGAGGCAGAGGAAGCGATAGCCCTGCGCCCGCGCCCAGGCCTCGGCTTCCTGCATGAGGCGATGCGCGATGCCCTGGCCCTCGGCGCCTTCGGCAAGGGCCAGCAACGAGACGTAGCCGCAGGGTTCGTCGGTCACGCCGTCTTTGAACGGGCGCATGTGGATGTAGCCCAGGCGTTTGCCGTCGGTCGTCCAGGCGACGAGCGTCTGCGCGCCCGCTTCCACCTTGGCGAAGGTCGCGGCCATGTAGCGGTCCTGGAAGCCTTCCATGGCGGCGAGGTCATGCCAGACCGGGCCGGGAACGCCAGACAGGCGCGGGGACAGGCTCAGCAGGAAGTCGCGGTCCTCGGGGCGGGCGGTGCGTAACTCAATGGCTTGCATGGCCTCTCTCTACGGATGGCATGGCGGGGAGACAATGAACCGCTAGAGGCAGTGGCTTGACTCGTTCTCTTTTTGTTCCAATAGTCGACCCCATGAAAGAGCCCGTAGCGCCGCTCTACCCGGACGATCAGATCGCCGAGCCGCAGCACAATGGTCGCGGTGCGCTGAGCAACACGACCAGCCGCTACGACGACGAGAAGCGCATCCGCACCAACGACGGCTGGGACATCGAGGACGAACTGCCGCCGCTGCGGACCACGCTGACGAAGGACGCGACGCGCACCATCATCGCGCGCAACACCTCGCCCGACATTCCGTTCGACCGTTCGATCAATCCCTATCGCGGCTGCGAGCATGGCTGCATCTACTGCTTCGCGCGGCCGACGCACGCCTATCTCGGCCTGTCGCCCGGTCTCGATTTTGAGACGAAGATCCTGTTCAAGCCCGAGGCGGCGGCACTGCTGACGGCCGAACTCGCCTCGCCGAAATATCGCTGCGACGTGGTGGCGATGGGCACCAACACCGATCCCTACCAGCCGGTGGAACGCGACCTCAAGATCACGCGCCAGATCCTCCGCGTGTTGAGCGACTTCAACAATCCCGTGGGCATCGTCACCAAGAACCATCTCATCACGCGCGACATCGACATCCTGGGCGACATGGCCAAACGGAACCTGGCCGAGGTGTTCCTGTCGGTGACGACGCTCGACCGCGACCTTGCGCGTACGATGGAACCGCGCGCTTCCGCACCGCATCGCCGCCTCGATGCGATCCGCGAACTCGCGGCGGCCGGGATTCCCGTCGGGGTAATGACGGCGCCGATGATCCCCGGCCTCAACGATCACGAGATGGAAGCGATCCTCGATGCCGCCACGGCGGCCGGCGCCACGCGCGCCGGTTACACGGCGTTGCGCCTGCCGCTCGAGATCAAGGACCTGTTCGAGGAATGGCTGCGCACTAACCGCCCCGACCGCGCCGAGCGCGTGCTGTCGCTGGTCCGTCAGATGCGCGGCGGCGCGCTCTACAAGGCGGAGTTCGGCACGCGCATGAAAGGCGAGGGGCCGATCGCGCAGTTGCTGAGCCAACGCTTCGCCGCCTCCGTGAAACGCCTCAACCTCAACCGCGTGCGCTACCGTCTCGACACGCAACGCTTCGCCGTTCCCGCCGCTGCCCGCACCGCACTCGTCGATGCCAGGCGCGACGGGCGGCAGATGAAGCTCTTCTAGTCGCTCACGACAGGAGCAGCGCGCGCACGATCGGAAGGGTCACGAAGGCCAGGATCGTGTCGACCATGATGACGAAGGCCAGTGTCTCCTCGTCGAGCTTGAACTTGCCGGCAATGATGAAGGACAGGAGCTGGCTCGGCATCGCGGCTTCGAGGATTGCGGCGTTGCTGTAGACGCCGGTGAGGCCGAACGGCGCGACGGCGAGGAAGACCACGAGCGGCGAGAGGACGAGTTTGATCGCAGAGACGGGGATCGCCAGCGCCATGAGCGGTGTCGCCGAGAAGCGCAGCGCCATGCCAAGCGACAGCATCATGATGCCGCTCACCGCGACGGCGAGGATCGAGGCGGTGTCCATGATCAGCGAAGGGCAGGGAATGCCCGACAGCTTCCACGTGATCGCGACGAACAGCGCCCAGAGCGGCGGCAGCTTCAGCGCCTCCAGCGCGGTGCGGCGGAAGGTGATCGGTTCCTGGCTGCCGTAGGCGATGGCGATCATCGCGCCCAGCGTGAGATTGAGCGAGGACTTGGTGACCTCGAACAGGACGGACACTTCCGCGACCTGGTCGGCCTCGCCGGGAAAGACGCCGAGCAGCACCGGCAGGCCGAGATAGGTGACGTTGCCGAAGGCCGCGCCCAGCATCATCGCGCCCTTGGTCGGGCCGGGGATCGGCAGGAAGTGGAAGATCAGGAAGCCCGCGGCCAGCGACACGAGCGTGCCGGTCGCGGCCAGCGCGGGGATTTCGAGGAACAGCCGGCTGATCGTGCCGTCCATTACCGTCCGGAAGACGAGGGCGGGCAGGAAGACGTACAGCACCAGCCTGTTCATCGACTGGCGGGTCTGCTCCATGCCGGGAATGAAATGGCGGAGCAGGGCGCCCAGAAAGGCGATGGCGGCGAGGGGCAGGAAGGCGGCGATCATCTGCGCCGGATTCTAGTCGACGAACTCGACCCTGGGCCACAGCTCCCGCCAGCGCTTGGCGGCGATACGTTCATCGTATTCGGCGCGCCGGAGGCGGCCGAAGGCTGTCGGCCGGCAGCGCAGGTTCAGCAGATCGTCGATGCCGAGCGGCGCCACGATGGTGAGCGTGTCGTCCTTTTCCAGGCGCACGCCGACCGGTGTCACCGTTTCGAGCCAGAAGGTCATGGCATGCGCGGTGTCGCGATGCTGCGGATAATCCTTCTTCACGACATGCATGCGCGCCTGGTTGCGCACCTGCCAGGGCAGGGGCTCGAGCGCCCGCAGCCGCATCTCGAACTCGGCCTCGCGCTCCGTCGACATGTCCGAGGCGTCGAAATAGATGACGTCGATATCCACAGGCGCGCGCGGCGGGGAGATGTCGTGCAAATGATCCCAGACGCGATTGCGCACGAATCCCGCGGCGATGCACCAGTCCGGCAGGTCGAGGGAGCGCACCGCACGAAGCTGTTCCATCGCGATGGCGTCTTCTGCGATGATGCGGACAATCAGGGACATGGCCCAGTCTAGCCGCTCTCGATGGGGATAATGCCGAGCTTTCGATTCGAACTGCGTTGCGAGGGGCGTGTTGCCGGCATCGACGAAGTCGGGCGCGGCCCGCTGGCCGGTCCGGTGGTCGCGGCGGCGGCCGTGATCGATCGCACGCGGGCGGCGCGCAAGCTGCTGCGCATGATCGACGATTCCAAGAAGCTGACGTTGGAGCAGCGCGAGGAGGCCTACGAGGCGATGATCGCATAGGGCGTCGTGCAGTTTGCCGTCGCCGAGGCGAGCGTCGAGGAGATCGACCGCATCAACATCCTGCAGGCGACCTATCTGGCGATGCGCCGCGCCGTACAGGCCCTGGCTGACCAGCCGGAGGTCGTGCTGATCGACGGCAACCGTGCGCCGCCGCAACTGGGCTGCCGCGCCGAGACCATCGTCGGCGGCGACGCGCATTCCTATTCGATCGCCGCCGCGTCGATCTTCGCCAAGGTGACGCGCGACCGCTACATGCACGCGCTCGCCCGGACCTATCCGGGCTACGGCTGGGAGACCAACCGCGGCTACGGCAGCCAGCAGCATCTCGAAGCGCTGTCGCTGCTCGGCCCCACGCCGCACCACCGGCGCAGCTTCGCGCCCGTCACGCGTCTGATCTGACGATGGGCCTCGGCTCGATCCGCAACCTCGACTATGTCGTGCTGCTCTGCGAGGACATGGAGCGCGCGAAGCGCTTCTATCTCGACGTGATGAAGTTTCGCCTGAAGCGCGAGACGCCGCGCTGGGTGAGCTTCCATGTCGGTTCGGGCCTGCTCTGCCTGCGACCGCGGACGCTGGAAGGAGCCTTTCAGGACGGGCCCGGCGCGACTTCCGGCTCGGCGTCGGTGCAGCTCGCCTTTCGCGTCTCGCCGCCCGAGATCGACGAATGCCTGGCCGAGCTGGAGGCAAAGGGCGTCGCGACCATGGGCCCGCCGCGCGACATCCCAGCCTGGGGCCACCGCGCGCTGTTCTTCCGTGACAGCGAAGGCAACGTCATCGAGATCTACGCCGAAGTCTGACGGCCGGAGAAACAGAACATGCTCAAGCTCTACTACGCCGCAAATTCCTGCGCGCTGGCCACGCATATCGTGCTCGAGGAAGTCGGCGCCGACTATTCGACGCAGCGCATCGAGTTCGCGAAGGAACAGCAGAAGTCGCCTGAGTTCCTGAAGATCAATCCGAAGGGACGCGTGCCGGCGCTGGTCACCGACAAGGGCATCCTGACCGAGACGCCGGCGATGCTGGTCTATGTCGCGCAGAGTTTCCCCGCGGCCGGGCTGGCGCCCATGGCCGATCCCTTCGCCTTCGCGCGGATGCAATCGTTCAACGCCTATCTCTGCTCGCACCTGCACGTGGCGCACGCCCATCGCATGCGTGGCCATCGCTGGGTCGATGCCGACGACGCCCATTCGATCGCTGCCATGAAGCGCAAGGTGCCGGAGACGGTCGGCGGCGCATTCGAGATGATCGAGCGCGACATGCTGACGGGCCCGTGGGTGATGGGCGACACCTACACGATCTGCGATCCCTATCTCTTCACACTCGCCCAATGGCTGGAGAAGGACGGCGTCGATCTCGCGCGCGTGCCGCGCGTGGTCGATCATCGCCGCCGCATGTCCGAGCGGCTGGCCGTGAAGAAGGCAATCGCCGAGGAAACCGCCTGAGGAGGAGGTCCCGCCATGTCGAGATTCGTCACGTCGCTGATGCTCGTGCTGGGCCTCTCGATCGCCAGTGCGGCGTCGGCCCTGGCCCAGCAAGCGCAGGTTCCGCCGCCGTCTCCGAGAGAGACGATCGAGAGGAGCAAGGAGTCCGCCGCAGAGCGTGTCCGTGCGATGGGGCCTGAACTGAAAGCGCTGCGGGACGAGATGACGGCGCAGGTCGGTGAGATGCGGGCGCTGGTCGACAAGAAGATCGACGATGCCGGGCACAAGGCGATGACCTACGCGATCTGGGGCGCCGTGGGCTTCTTCGCGCTGATGGTCCTCGCCTCGGTGCTGGGAGGCGTGATCGTCGCATTGCTGCTCCGGCGCAACCGCGCCTAACCCGCGATCACCAGGTCGCTCGCCTTCTCGGCGACCGCCGTCACGGCGGCATTGCACATCGAAGCGGGCAGGCCGGGCAAAACCGAGGCATCGACCACGCGCAATCCCGCGATTCCCTTCACGCGCAGATGCTCGTCGACGACGGCGCCGATGCGGCAGGTGCCGACGGGATGGTGGAACGAATCCGTCGCGCGGCGGATGAAGTCGTGGCGGCCGGCGTCCGTCGTCCAGGCCGGCCCGGGATAGACTTCCTTCGACCGCCAATCGTCGAACGCCTTTGCCGCGCCGATCTCGCGCGCGATCTCGACACCCTTCGCCAGCACTGCGAGATCGTCGGGCTCGGACAGGTAGCGCGGATCGATGATCGCCGCGGCCCGCGGATCGCTGGAGGCGAGCCTGACGCTGCCGCGGCTGCTTGGACGCAGATGGCAGGGCACCAGAACGTAAGCCGGCGCGGACAAGGGACCGACGGTCGGCCGCACGAACGGCACCGACAGGCACATGACGAGAATGTCGGGACTCTCGCCGGGCGTGGCGTGCGGCACATAGAGGAGCGAGTCGCAGTGATTGTAGCGCGAGGCCGGCACGTCGCGGCGCGCCTGGTAGGCCACGCCGGCCAGCAGGAGATGATCCTCCAGATGGCGGCCGACATCGGGCAGGTCGACGGTACTGCCAATTCCCAGCGCGCACAGCTCGTCGGCCGGGCCGATGCCTGACAGCATCAACAGGCGCGGCGAATCGATCGCCCCGGCGCAGAGCAGCACGTCGCCCTCGGGCCGCACGATGCCGTCGGGCAGACGCACGCCGAGGCACCGGCCGCGCTCGATTTCGAAACCGAGCACCTGCACGCCGGCCAGCAGATCGACCTGCGCGTCTGCGGGGCTGTTTGCGAGACTGTCCAGGTAGGCCGTCGCGGCATCGGCGCGCGCATGGCCCGCGATGCTGAGCTGGTTCCAGCCGACGCCGGTGGTGAGTTCGCCGCCGATGTCGGGCGTCATCGGGAAGCCCGCTTGCTGCGCGGCCGCCATGAAGGCCTCGGCGACCGGCGTGCGGTCCGTGACGTCGGCCAGCGACAGCACGTGCAGTGGCCCGCTGCCGCCCCGCCAGGTGCTGGTGCCGCCGGAGAAGGTTTCGGCGCGCCTGAAGTAGGGCAGCAGGTCGGCGTGACGCCAACCCGCCGGCCAGCGGTCGTAGGCGGCCGCATGCCCGCGCTGGTAGGCCAGCGCATTGATGATGCTCGACCCGCCGACCGCCTTGCCGCGCGGACAGGTGATCGCGCGACCGCCCAGACCGGGCTGCGGCGTCGTCATGTAGCGCCAGTCCAGTGCGCTCTCCTGCAGGCTGGGCCAGGCCGGCGGGACCGCGACGGCCGGCAGGTCGGTCCGCTGGCCGGCCTCGATCAGGAGCACCCGCCTCCCGGCCCGCCCCAGCCGATGCGCGAGCACGCAGCCCGCCGACCCGGCACCCACGATCACATGGTCGTAGGCCGCGCGCAGTTGGCCGTGCGACGCGAGGGTGCGGACCCCGGAGGCCGCTCGAGCGGGCGTCGACAGACCCGAAAGAGCGAGGCCGCCGGCAACGGCGGCGCCGAGCGTCTCGCGGCGCTTCAGCCCGCCTCCGGCGCCGCTTTCCTCGAATGATCGTGTCGCGCCCATCTCGCTCCGCCGCCCGATACGAGTGCATCCTCGCGAAGCGGCGTACTCTTCGCAACGATCGGAAGCTCAGTCGGAGGGAGCAATCAGCTCGACCGTTGGAAAATAGGTTCGATAGCGGCCAGCGTCTCGTGTGAGCAGCGGCAAGCCTTCCACGGCCGCGTGGGCTCCGATGAAGAAGTCAGGCAGGACCCCCGTTCGCGATCCCCCGGCCGCGCGATATCGCTGGAAAGCTTTTCCGGCGAGGAACAAGGCAGATCGGGGTGTCGGCACGATCTCGATGATGGCCTCGGTGAGCATTGCATCGAGATCTTCCATCCGGGCATACCGGATCGAAGTCTCCGCATAGACGATATCGTTGATGAGAACCGGGCCTGCCAGGGACGCCTCTTCGAGACGTGCGAGAGACCAGTCCGACCAATTGGGGTCGTCGGTCACCAGATCGAGCAGGACATTGGTGTCGACCAGGACCACGTCAGCGTTCGCCGCGAGTCATGGCCATGATTTCGTTCGTGGTCAGACCTTTGCCGGCGTGACCACGCAAGCGTGCAAGGCGGGTGGGGGTCGCTTTGTTGTCGACCTTTACCAGAACGATGCGGCCGTCCTCTGCGCGTTCGAAATCGACGAGGCTTCCCGGCTCGATTCCCAACAGATCTCGAACCCGCTTTGGGATCGTGACCTGGCCTTTGCTGGTAACGGTCGTGCCCATGTCGCCTCTCCCGGTAATGCGCACCTGAAACTTGGTATTACTTAGCATGGGCGTGACTGGCGTTCGAGATTTGAGTGTCAGGAGATTTCTAGCGTCTACCTATGGGGGGTCAGTTCCGTGTCTGCGACTCGATATGGTGTCTAACTAATTGATTCAATTAGATTCTTGACCGTGAAGGGCTGTGGATTCATCTTCCACCGATGCCTGTGGATAAAATTGATCGCGTGCTCGTCGGCGACTGCATCGAACTGATGCAGGCCCTGCCCGAAGCTTCCGTCGACATGGTCTTCGCCGACCCGCCCTATAACCTCCAGCTCGGCGGCGACCTGCTGCGCCCCGACAACAGCAAGGTCGACGCGGTCGACGACGACTGGGACAAGTTCGGAGACCCCTCCGAGTCCGTCGGGGCAAGCTTTGCGCTCTATGACAAGTTCACCCGCGCCTGGCTGGCCGCCGCGCGGCGTGCGCTGAAGCCCGAGGGCACGCTCTGGGTGATCGGCAGCTACCACAACATCTTCCGCATCGGCACGGCGCTGCAGGACCAGGGCTTCTGGCTGTTGAACGACATCGTGTGGCGCAAGTCGAACCCGATGCCGAACTTCCGCGGCAAGCGCTTCACCAACGCGCACGAGACGCTGATCTGGGCGGCGCGCGACAAGGCGGCCAAGCGCTACACCTTCAACTACGATTCGATGAAGGAGCTGAACGAGGGCACCCAGATGCGCTCCGACTGGCTGCTGCCGCTCTGCACCGGCGGCGAGCGCCTGAAGGGCGAGGACGGCAAGAAGGCGCATCCGACGCAGAAGCCCGAATCGCTGCTGTTCCGCTGCATCATGGCCGCGTCCAATCCCGGCGACACGATCCTCGATCCGTTCTTCGGCACCGGCACGACCGGCGCGGTGGCGCGCCGCCTCGGCCGCCGCTTCATCGGCCTCGAACGCGATCCCGACTATGCCGCCATCGCGCGCAAGCGCATCGCCGAGATCGAGCCGCTGGCGGCCGAGGACGTGACGCCCAAGCCCAGCAAACGCGCCGAGCCGCGCATCCCGTTCGGCGTGCTGATCGAGGCGGGCCTGCTGCAGCCCGGCGCGGTCCTGTCCGACCCCAGCGGCCAATTGCACGCCCGCGTGCGCGCTGACGGTTCGCTGTCGGCCTCGAATTCGCTGGGCGACCATCGCGGCTCGATCCACCAGGTCGGCGCGGCGGTGCAGGGTGCGCCGGCGTGCAACGGCTGGACTTTCTGGCACATCGACGTCGCCGGCGCGCGCCGCCCGATCGACCATCTCCGCCAACAGGTCCGGGCCGGTCTCTGACGCACGATCGAACCCATGGAGCGCGCAACTCCAGTTGCGCTCATGTCTTTCTGATCGACTAAGTTTGAGCGAAACTGGAGTTGCGCGCTCCGTTGCGGTCGTCGCGTCTAACTTTTGACGGCGTGCTCGATCACCTTGCGCATGACGGTGGGCAGGGCGCGTTCGTCGAGTTTGTCGAGTGCGCACCAGCTCGTGCCGGGCGCGAGTTCCGCGAGCCGCCCCGTCGTGGCGATGGCGCGGGCTATGGTGAGTTCGAGATGGAAGTGCGTGAAGGTGTGACGCACCAGGCCGGTCATCGTTGTCCAGCGTGCCGGGACCGGCGCCTCGGCCATCGCTGAGGCTTCGACGAACGCGCCTTCGCGCCACGGGCTCGAGGGCACCTCGTCCATCCCGCCGAGCAATCCTTTCGCCGGTCGCTTGCGCAGCAGAACGGCGCCGTCCTTGCGCAGCAGCACGAAGGCGAGGCCGCGGCGGGTCGGCTTCTCGGCCTTGGGCGCGCGGCGCGGCAGGTCCTCGGCGATACCGAGCTTGCGGCCCTTGCAGTTCTGCATCAGCGGGCAAATCACGCAGCGTGGGTTGCGCGGGATGCAGACCGTGGCGCCGAGATCCATCATCGCCTGCGCGTAATCGCCGGCGCGCTGCTGCGGCACCAGCCGCGCGGCGCGGACATGGATGTCGGGCTTGGCGTCGGGCAGCGGCGTCTCGATGGCGTAGAGCCGTGCGATCACCCGCTCGACGTTGCCGTCGACCGCCGAGGCCGGATGGTCGAAGGCGATGGCCCGAATGGCGCCCGCCGTGTACCGGCCGATGCCGGGAAGGGCGAGCAGGCCGGCCTCGTCCTCGGGAAAGCGCCCGCCGTGCGTGCCGGCGACGGCCTGCGCACAGGCATGCAGGTTGCGGGCGCGGGCGTAGTAGCCGAGGCCCGCCCAGGCCGAGAGCACGTCGTCGAGCGGCGCTTCGGCCAAGGCCTCGACCGTCGGCCAGCGTTCGAGGAAGCGACGGAAATACTCGCCCACCGTGGCAACGGTGGTCTGCTGCAGCATGATTTCCGACAGCCAGACACGGTAAGGCGCCGTGCGTTCTCCCGGGGCTGCGCGCCAGGGGAGGGTGCGACGATGTCGATCATACCAGGCGAGCAGGCGGTCGGCGTGAGTCATGGTCAGTTTCGGGGGCGTGGCCTACCATACGGGGCGGCGTTTGAAAGGGTCCATGCGCGAAAACGGCTTCCGTGCGATCGGCGGTCTGGCCCAGAAGCTCACCTCCGGCATCGCCCGCGAGGGCGGCAAGGCCGGGCGTGGCGCTTCCCTGATGCGACTGAAGGCCGACTGGCCCGCCGTCGTGGGGCCGGAACTCGCCCGCACGACGCGACCGGACGCGATCCTCGCGGGACGCGGCGCGCGCGCCGGCAAGGCGCTGCGGTTGAAGGTCTCGGGCGCAGCTGCCCTCGAAGTCCAGCACAGGAGCGGTCAGATCGTGGAACGGGTGAATGCCTATTTCGGGCACAGGGTGATCGACGACGTGCGACTGGTGCAGGGGGTGATCGCCGCGCCGCGGCCGGCGCCCCGGGTGCCGCGGCCCGATCCCGCCGTGGAGCAGGCCATGGCCCAGCGGGCCGCCAACGTGAAGGACCCCGACCTGCGGGCGGCGCTGGCACGGCTCGGCGCACGCATCGCGACGGACCGGCGCGGCTTCCTGCTGGGCAGCCTGGGTGCCCTTGCCGCGCTGGGCCTCGGCGATCGGGCGCAGGCGCAGCGGCAGTTCCTCGAACCGCTTCCCGGCGATCATGTGCTGGGCAAGCCCGACGCGCCCAACGTGCTGATCGACTACGCCTCGTTCACCTGCCCGCACTGCGCGACCTTCAATGCCGCGGTCATGCCGGTGCTGAAGCGCGACTGGATCGACACCGGCAAGCTGAAGCTGGTCCATCGCCACTTTCCCTCGGATGCGATCGCCACGCGGGCGAGCCTGCTGGCCGAGTGCGCCGGTCCGGACAAGTTCTTCGCCGCCGTCGACACGATCTTCCGGACGCAGGTCCAGTGGATGACCGCACCGGACCCCGGGGCGGAGCTGATGACCGTGCTGGCCGGGCTGGGGGTCGGCGAGGCCGAGGCCCAGGCCTGCCTCTCCAATGACCGGCTTTTGGACAAAGTCATCGCCGACGTGCAGTCGGGGCAGGCGCTGGGGGTCAATTCGACCCCAACCCTGTTCATCAACGAGCAGCCGTACGGCAATCCCGGCGGCATCGACGCGATCGTAGCGATTTTACGCCAGGTGGGG
>JAKFVZ010000624.1 GCA_021732965.1 Reyranella sp. | reverse complement strand
GCTGCCGACCGCGATCTCGAAGCTCATGGGCGCGGAGCTTACTCCGCCGCCCTGGCCTTTTCCGCGAAAAAGCGGTTCTCCGGCCGCGGCAGGCCGAGATTCTCGCGCAAGGTCGTGCCCTCATACTCTGTGCGGAAGAGTCCGCGCCGCTGCAATTCCGGCACGACCTTGTCGACGAAGTCGTCGAGTCCGCCTGGCAGGTAGGGGAACATGATGTTGAAGCCGTCGCAGGCCTCCGTCACCAGCCACTCCTCCATCTGGTCGGCGATCATCGACGGCGTGCCCAGCATGCCGAGCCCGCCATAGCCGCCGAGACGCCCGGCGATCTGGCGCACCGTCAGGTTCTCGCGCTTGCCCAGTTCGATGACCCGGTCGCGGCCGCTCTTGCTCGCCTCGGTCTCGGGAATGTCGTCGGGCAGCGGCTTGTCGGGATCGAACTTGCGCGCGTCGACGCCCAGCGCCATCGAGACGGCGGCGATCGAGCTGTCGTAGTTCACCAGGCTGTCGAGCCGCGCCCGCTTCTCCTTCGCCTCGTCGAGCGAATCGCCCACCACCACGAAGGCACCGGGCAGGATCTTTATGTGATCGGGGTTGCGGCCGACCTTCGCCGCGCGGCTCTTCACGTCGGCATAGAATTCGCGCGCGCCCTGGATGGGACCGCCCGCAGCGAACACCATCTCGGCGGTCTCCGCCGCGAGCTGTCGGCCGGCATCGGATGCGCCGGCCTGCACGATGACGGGCCAGCCCTGCACCGGCCGGGCGATGTTCAGCGGTCCGCGCACCTTCAGGTATTTGCCCTTGTGATCGAGCACATGCAGCCGCGACGGATCGAAGTAGAGACCGTTCTCGACGTCGCGCACGAAGGCGTCGTCGGCCCAGGAATCCCACAGGCCCGTCACCACGTCGAAGAACTCGCGGGCGCGCGCGTAGCGCTCGGCATGGGGCATCTGGTCGTCCATGCCGAAGTTCAGCGCGGCATCGGGATTGGACGTCGTCACGAGGTTCCAGCCGGCGCGGCCCTCGCTGATATGGTCGAGCGAGGCGAAACGGCGGGCAATGGTATAGGCCGGCTCGAACGTGCTCGAGGCGGTGGCGATCAGGCCGAGATGCTTCGTCGCCATGGCCAGCGCCGGCAGCAGGGTCAGCGGGTCGAACGAGGTCACCGTGGCGCTGCGCTTCAGTGCGTCCATCGGCATGTTCAGCACGGCCAGGTGATCGGCCATGAAGAAGGCGTCGAACTTTCCGCGCTCCAGCGTCTGGGCGTATTTCACCAGCGCCTTGAGATTGAAGTTCGCATCCGGCGTGCCGCCGGGATAGCGCCAGGCGGCGGTGTGGATGCTGACGGGGCGCATGAAGGCGCCGAGGCGAAGCTTCTTCTGGGTCATGGCGGATATGTTGCGCCCGCCGGGCGGACCGGCAAGGCCCGCTCGGACGACAAGAACTAATTCAACGAATTATTTCCCCGCTCACCCGATCGCGGGGTGCTTTTTGTCCGTGCCCGCCGCGCGTTCCCAGGCGCGCGCCACCTGGAAGACGGTCGCCTCGTCGAAGTAGCGGCCGACGAACTGAACCGAGACCGGCAGGCCGCTCTTCGACAGGCCGGCCATCATGGCGAGCGCGGGATGGCCAGTGACGTTGAACGGCGTGCGGGCCTGGCGCGGATAGGTGCGCTCGACCTCGGCGGGATTGTCGATGCGGCAGGCCGGATCCATCGAGCTGGCGCAGAGCAGCACGTCGACCTCGCGCAACGCCGCCTCGACCTCGGCGATCATCTGCAGGCGGCGACGGCTGGCCAGCATGTAGTCGCCCGCGCTCATGAAGGCGCCGGCCATGAGGCGCTGGCGTCCGAGCTTTCCGTAGTCGCTTGGGCGCTCGGCGAGCCAGGGGCCGTGGATCGACCAGGCCTCGCTCTGCAGGATCACGCGATTCACGGCGCCGAACTCGACGAGCGTCGGCAGCTTGATGTCGCGCAGGTCCGCGCCTTCGAGCTGAAGGCTGCGCGCGACATGCTCCAGCGCCGCGGTGACTTCCGGATCGGCCGGCGTGTCGATCTCGTGGAAGTGACGTACGAAGCCCACCCGCAAACCGCGCAGGCTGCGGTCCAGCGCAGCGCCATAATGGCCCTGCGATGCCGCCGCGCTGCCGGGATCGAGCGGATCGTGGCCGGCGATCGTCTCCAGCATCAGCGCGTTGTCGGCAACGGTGCGCGTCATCGGCCCGACATGATCGAGCGTGAACGACAGCGGGAAGACGCCGCGACGCGAGACCAGGCCATAGGTCGGCTTGAGGCCGACGATGCCGCAGCAGCTCGCGGGATTGCGCACGCTGCCGCCGGTGTCGGTGCCCAGCGCCATCGGGAACAGGCCGGCCGCAACACCCGAGCCGGAGCCCGAGGAGGAACCGCCGGGATGATGATCCGGGTTCCAGGGATTGCGCGCCGGCGGCCAGGGGAGATCGAAGCTCGGCCCGCCGATGGCGAACTCGTGCGTCGAGAGCTTGCCCAGCACGATGGCGCCCGCGCCGCGCAGTTTCTCGACGCAGACCGCGTCGGCCGTCGCCATGTTGTCCTGCAGGACCTTGGAATGGCAGGTCGTCGGCAGGCCCGCGACGTTGATGATGTCCTTGATGCCGACCGGCACGCCGTGCAGCGGTCCGCGCAGCCTTCCTGACCTAGCCTCGGCTTCGGCGGCCTTCGCCGCCTGCATCGCGGCTTCGCCATCGACGCGGATGAAAGCATTGAGCGTGGGGTCGAGCTTCTCGATGCGGTCGAGCAGCGCCCTGGTGAGATCGACGGGCGAAAGCTCCTTCGTCGCGATGGCGTGCGCGGCAGAAGCTGCCGTCATCCAGTGCAGGTCGCTCATAGCGTGGTCCCCGCCTTCATCGGCGGCCACGGCTCGGCCCTCGGATCGGCGGGACGCTTGATCTTCTGCGCCACATCGGCCGCCTGCTTCGCGGCGACGGTCACATCCTCGGGAAATTCCGCCAGTGCCTTGGTGAGTCCCGCGGAACGCGCGAGCACTTCAATCGTTTCCTTGTTCACGCATTCTCTCCTTCAGCCCGGAAGAGGTCAGCACGAGTCGTGCCAGCCCGTCCATCCGCGCCGGGGTACGACGGAAGCGAGACCGGGGGACGGCGTGGCAGATCATACGACGGCAATCTTCGCAGCCGAGCTGATCCTGCTGCTGTTCTTTGGCCGCCTGATCGGCGAACTGATGACGCGGATCGGCCAGCCTGCAATTTTTGGCCAGCTCCTGGCGGGCGTGATCCTCGGTCCTTCCGTCTTCGGCCTCCTGCTGCCCGACCTTCGGGCGATCGTCTTTCCCGACACGCCCGCGCTGAAGAGCATGATCGATGCCGTCTCGCAGATCGGCATCCTGCTCCTGCTGCTGCTCACCGGCATGGAGACCAACCTCGCGCTGGTGAATCGCAAGCGACGGGCAGTGATCTCGACGTCTCTGCTGGGCATCGCCATTCCCTTCGCCTGCGGCGTGGCGCTCGCCTACCTGTTACCGGTCGAACTGATCCCGTCCCCGGCGTCCCGGCTGGTCACTGCCCTATTCCTCGGCACGGCACTGTCGATCTCCTCGGTCAAGATCGTGGCCATGGTGCTGATGGAAGTGGGCGCCATCCGCCGGGATCTCGGCCAACTCATCCTGGCGACCGCCATCCTCGACGACACGCTGGCCTGGGTCATCATCGCCGTCATCTCGGGCATCGCCGCCCATGGCGCGGTGAGCCTGGCCGATGTCGGATCGAGCCTGGCGCTGACGGCGATCTTCATTGCGGCCAGCCTCACCGTCGGCCGCCGTCTCGTGGCGCGCATCATCCTGTGGTGCAACGACAACCTCACGATCGAGATGCCGGTCATCAGCGCGATCCTGGTGATCACGCTCTCGATGGCGCTGATGACCGAGCTGATCGGCGTCCACACCGCGCTGGGCGCCTTCATCGCCGGCATGCTGATCGGGCAATCGCCCATCCTGACCGAGCATATCGAGGGCGAGCTGCGCGGCTTCATCATCGCCTTCTTCAGCCCGGTCTTCTTCGCCGTGGCCGGCCTCGGCATGGACCTGCGCACGCTGTTCGACCCGACCCTGGCGCTGTTTACGCTGGCCATCATCGTCGTCGCCAGCGTCGGCAAGTTTCTAGGCGCGCTGGTCGGTGGCAAGCTGGGCGGACTGACGGGACTTGAATCGCTGGCCCTGGCGACCGGCCTCAACGCGCGCGGCTCGACCGAGGTCATCATCGCCAGCATTGGCCTGTCGATGGGGGCGCTCAGCAACCAGCTCTACACGATGATCGTCGCCATGGCGGTGGTGACGACGATGATCATGCCGCCGACGCTGCGCTGGGCGATGGCACGCGTGCCGCTGCGCGAGGACGAGTCGAAGCGACTCGACAAGGAGGATGCCGAGCAGAACCAGATCGTGCCGAAGATGGAGCGTGCGCTGGTGTTGGCGGACGACAGCCCCAATGGAAAGTGGACGACCGCCGTCGCCGGCCTCTTCGCAGGCCGCCAGCGGGTGCTGACGACGGTGTTGCAGCCGGCGAAGAAAGACGCCGCGGACGAAGAGAAGCCTTCGGTGAAGGACAGGCTGGCCGAGGCGATGCGGACGGCGCTCGACCGCGGCCCGCCGCCGTCCGTGAAAGCAGCGGCATCCGACGACGCCGTAGCGGTCCGCGTGCCAGTCGAGGAACTGCTGCAGGTGCGCGAGCCGGCGCCGGAGGGCGGCATCGAGAAGGAAGCCGCCAAGGGCTACAGCATCGCCTTCGTCGGTCTCGACCAGCCGATCACGCCCGACGCGCCGCGCTTTGAGGAGCGACTGCAGCGACTGGTCGCGTCGTTCGACGGGCCGGTCGCGATCCTGGTCAATGGCGGCCGCACACCGGTTTCCACCGGGCCGCTCGACATACTGGTCCCGACCGGCGGCAGCCCCGACGCCCGCCTCGCCACTGAGATCGCGCTCGCCGTATCGGCCGCCAGCCACGGCAAGCTCACGGCGCTGCACGTCTTCGATCCCAGCGAGGACACGCTGCTGCTGCGCGGCCGCGCCCGCCGCCTCGGCATGTCGGTCCTTGTCGACGTTCACCGGCTGGGCAAGCGCGGCGGCGTGCCGGTGCGTGGCCTCACCGCGACGAACACCCATCCCGAACGGGAGATCCGTCGCGCGGCCTTGCGCGGTCGCTACGATCTCGTCGTGCTGGGAACTTCGCTTCGCCACGGCGACGCGAAGTTCCTGAGCTCGCGCAGCCTGGGCCTGATCAAGTCGATCAGGAGCCCGGTGCTGCTGGTCGCCCGCTGACGGGACGTCAGCGCGTCGGCACGCCGGCCGGGGCGGCGAGGCCCGGCGGATGCTTGTGCCAGGCGCGGCCTTCCACGATCTCGCGCACGCCGTATTCGTAGAGCGCGTTCATGTAGGCCTGGTCGAACTCGCCCTTCTTGGGCGCGTCGAAATCGCGGCCGATATAGGCGAGGTTATAGTCGACCTTGTCGCGCTGCGAGACGAAGTAGGTGCGCAGCACGTCGTTGACGCCGCTGGCCGCCAGCATCGTGCTGATGGCCCGGCCGGCGATCGTGATCGTGCGGCGTTCCGCCATCGCATAGTCCGGGTCGAGGCGGGCATTGCGGATGATGTAGGCGTGGCGCTCCCGCTTCGACGTCGACATGTCGATGGACGGCGGATAGAGGAAAAGCTGCGCGATGGCGCCGCCATCGACATGCAGTTCCTGGTACTTCTTGCCGTCGAGCTCGACGTCGATCAGCACCGGCTGGAAGGCGCCGGGGATGGCGGCCGAGGCCCGCAGGATCTGGCGGAAGAGTGCGAGCGAACCCGGCTTCCCGCTGGCGGCGATGGCGCCGATGTTCCAGATCACCGGCCGCTGGGCATCGAGATCGGTCGTGCCGATCATCAGCAGCCGGCCCTTATTGTATTCGGCAGCGATCGCGTCCAGCAGCTTCTGGTCGGCATACCTGGCGATCACCTCGGCAAGAGGACGGGTGTCGGCCATGGCATCGTCGAACAGCGCCGCCGTGAGACCGCGCATGCGATACACCTTGTCCGGCGTCATGGTCGTGTAGACCTCACGCAGCTGCGGGTCGTAGTCGGAGCCCAGGAACGCGAACGGTGCGATCAGAGCGCCGGTGCTGACGCCGGTGACCATCTTGAACGTCGGCCGGTTGCCGACCGCCGTCCATCCGTTCATCAGGCCGGCGCCGAACGCACCGTTGTCGCCACCGCCGGACACTGCAAGGAAATAGGCGGGCGGCGGCTTCTTCGGCAACGGTCCCTGGGCGCGCAGGGCGGCCGCCTCGCGCAGGCCGGACTGCAGGCCTTCGTCGATCATCAGCTTGGGATCGCCGTCCGCATAGAAGCGCGCATTGGGAATCCCGAGCGGCATGGCCCGCGTCGTGTCCACGCGGGGCACCGCGTCGCCGCGGTCGGGAATGGAGCAGCCCGTGCCGACCAGGCACACCAGGGCCGCCGCAAGCAGCAAGCGATTTATCGACATGTTCCCTCCCCCGAGGTCTCCGATCAGTCGAGTTGAAGCACCATGGCTTTCAGATAGGCGGTTTCCGGCAGGCTCGGATGGACCGGATGGTCGAGCGCAGCGCCGCTGCTCAGCAGGATGCGCCCCGAGCGCTGGGCATCGCGCAGGCCGCGCCGGACCTGCTCGGCGAACAGCGGTGGATCGACCAGATGCGAGCATGAAGCCACGAAGAAGAAGCCGCCGCGCGTCACCAGCGGCGCCGCCAGGCGCACCAGCTTGCGATAGCCCTGCGCGCCGGTCTTGAGGTCCTTGCGGCTCTTCACGAAAGCCGGCGGGTCGCAGATCACGACCTCGTAGCTGCGCGGCTTCTCCTTCTCCAGCGTCTCGAACACCTCGCCCTTCTGGAAGGACACGATCTTGTCGACCTCGTTCAGGGCGGCGGCCCGCTGCGCGGCGTTGAGCGCGGGCTGCGAGCGGTCGAGACACACGACCGACTTGGCGCCGCGCTTCGCGGCCAGCACGCCGAAGCCGCCGCTGTAGCAGTAGGCATCGAGGACGCGCGCATCCTTCGCCAGTCCCGCCATGAAGCGCCGGTTGTCGCGCTGGTCGTAGAACCAGCCGGTCTTCTGGCCTTCCGCCGGATCGGCCACGAAGCGCGCATCGTTCTCGATCAGCTCGATGCTGCCGGCCTCGCCCTTGGCCACCACGACCTCGCGCTTGAGACTCTCGAGCTCGCGCACCGGCGAATCATTCTTGAGGACGATCGTGGTCGGCGAGAATTCCGCCTCGATCGCCTCGAGCAGCACCGGCGTCAGAGCGTCCATGCCGGCGGTATTCACCTGCACCACGAAGGCATCGCCGAACCGGTCGACGATCACGCCCGGGATTCCGTCGGCCTCGGCATGGATCAGCCGATAATAGGGCACGCCCACCAGACGGTCGCGCAGCGCGGCCGCCCGGGTCAGGATCCGCCCGAAGAACAGGGCATCGGCCTGTGCTTCAGGGTTCGTGCTGAGAAGACGCGCGGCAATCAGCGAATGCGGGTTGAACGTGCAGACACCCAGCGCCTCGCCGCCCGGCGCGCGCAGGGTGGCCAGGCTGCCCACCGGGATCGCCTTGGCGTCGGCATCCATCAGGATTTCGTTGGAAAAGGCCCAGGGATGGCCGCCGCGGACGCGGCGATCCTCGCCGGCGCGCAGGATGACGGTGGGAAGTTTCTTCACGGCCACTTCTATTCTCCTCGGGCGACGCCATCGCGTCGCGGGTCGGCGCCGCCTTCCCACCCATCGCCCGTGCGCCGGATGGCCGTCAGGCCGCCTTCATGCCGGCGGACTTGTACTTCATGGCCCAGCTTGCGCAAGGCGTCCGCCTGGTCGGCGATCGGCGTCCCCTCCTCCAGTTCCGTTGCGCCGTTGAGGTTGGCCACCCGCGAAAGGTCGACCGCGGCCTGGGCCGAGAGGTCCCAGTCGAGCAGGCCGATCAGGGTCTGCAGCGTGTCGCCGATGATCCGGGCGCCCCCGGCCGAGCCCAGTGCCGCCACCAGTTTCCCGTCGCGGTCGAGGACGAAAGTCGGCGACATCGACGAGCGCGGTCGTTTGCCGGGCTGCACGCGGTTTGCGACCGGCTTGCCGTCCAGCTCGGGGCGCGGCGAGAAATCGGTCAGCTCGTTGTTCAGAAGGAAGCCGCGCACCATCATGTGCGCGCCGAACGGCGCCTCGATGGTGGTGGTGAAGCTGACCGCGTTGCCCCAGCGATCGACGATGCTGACATGGCTGGTGCCGCGCTCGACATAGCCCGGCGGCACGCCCGGCCCGACCTTGCCCATGCTGCGGTCCGGCGACATCAGTTTCCGCCGCTCGTCGAGATAGCCGGGCGACAGAAGTCCGGCCACCGGCACGTCGACGAAGGCCGGATCGGCGACGTAACGGTCGCGGTCGGCGAAGGCCAGCCGGCTCGCCTCGGCGATCAGGTGGACCGCCCGCAGGTCGTTGGGGGCGTCGCGCTGGATGTCGAAGGGCTGGAGCAGGCCCAGCACCTGCAGGACCGCGATGCCGCCCGACGAGGGCGGCGGCATGCCGCACACGGTCCACACCCGGTAGGTCCCGCAGACGGCCTCTCGCTTGATCGGCTTGTAGTCGGCCAGATCGGCGGCGGAGAGCGTGCCCGGCCGGCGATGGCCGCGCACCCGCCCGACGATCTCGGCCGCGATCGGGCCCTGATACAGGACGTTCGCGCCGCGCGAGGCGATCAGCCCCATCGTGTCGGCGAGCGCCCGATTAACGATGCGATCGCCCCGCTCGCGCGGCGATCCATCGACATGGAAGTAGGTCTCGCGGATCGCCGCCTCATCGCGCAGGGCCGGCATCCGCTGCAGCCAGGCCGCGAGCCGCGGCGACACGGGAAAGCCATTGCGTGCCGCGGCGATCGCCGGCTGAAACAAGTCGCTCCACGCGAGCTTGCCCTTCTCACGATGCGCGAGTTCCAGCATGGCCATCAAGCCGGGCACGCCGACCGAAATGCCGGAGGCGACGGCCTCGCGATAGCCGAGCGGCCTGCCGTCGGGCGCGAGGAACATGCCGGGCGTGGCGCCGGCCGGCGCCGTCTCGCGGCCGTCATAGACGGTGATGGCGCGGCTCGTGCCATCGTAGTGCAGCAGGAAGCCGCCGCCGCCGATTCCCGAGGCGTGCGGCTCGACGACGCCCAGCACCATCTGCACGGCGATCGCCGCATCGACGGCAGTGCCGCCGCGCCGCAGGATTTCGACTCCCGCCTCGACCGCCAGCGGATGAGCCGCGGCGACCATCGACTGCGGCGCCGCCTGCACGGCCGGCACGCGCGCGACCGCAACCAGCAGCAGCGAGATACCGAGCAGGCGACGCAGGATCATGCGCGGCGCGCCACGATGAACAGGCGGCGGAACGGGAACAGCGTGATGCCGTCGGCGCGCGTCGGATAGGCCTTCGCGAGCAGAGCGGCATAGGCGTTGTAGAAGTCCGTGCGCTCCGGCTCCTGCAGCAGTTCGAGATAGGGCCGCAGGCCGGTCGACGAGGTGTACTGCGCCACCGGATCCTTGCCGGTGAGCGGCTGCTGGTAAATCGACTCCCAGACTTCGAGTTCCGAACAGAGCGGCTTCAGCACGTCGTAATAGCGCTCCGGCTCCTCGACCCGCACGATCGGGCGCACCTTGGTGAGCTTGTCGCGCCACGGGCCGGCAACGGCCGCCTCATGCATCGAGGCATGCGAGGGCGCCTCGTGATTGCGCGGCATCTGGATCGCGAGCTGGCCGCCCGACGGCAGCAGCTTCAGCAGGCCGGGAAACATGTCGATATGCCCGTCGAGCCACTGATAGGCGGCGTTGCTGTAGAGGATGCCGGGCGGCAGGCCGGGCTTGAAGTGCGCGAGATCGCCCTTGTCGAAGGTGACGCGGGCATCGACCGTCTGGCTGCGCGCCTTGGCCAGCATCTCTTCCGACGAATCGATGCCGACGACCGGCGCCTCCGGGAAGCGCTCCGCGAGGATTCGCGAGATGTTACCGGCGCCGCAGCCCAGATCGTAGATCGCATGGCACGGCAGCTTGCCGTTCGCCGGATCGAGCCTTCCCATCAGGTCGAGCGCCGGCCGCATGCGATGGTCGGCGAACTTCAGGTAGAGATTGGCATCCCACGTCGTGGACTTCCCGTCGCTCACGTCACTTCTCCTCGAACGCCGCGTCGACCGGCACGCGATAGGCCGTCGCGATCTTGTTGCCCTTCTGCGCGGCCAGCACGACCGCCATGAACTCCCCGAACATCTCCTCGGTCATGCCCTTCTGGCGCGCCATGTATCCGTGGGAATTGATGCAGTAGTCACACTGGTTGGCGACCGACACCGCGAGATAGATCAGCTCCTTGGTGAGGCCATCGAGCGTACCGGGTGCCATTACCGCCTTCATCTCGGCGGCGAAGCGTTCCATCGTGTCGGGATGGCGGGCGAGCGCCTTCCACACGTTGTTGATGTTCGCCGGGTCGCTGCCGCGCGCCTTGGCGATGCCTTCGACCACCGCCCTGGCCCGCGGGTTCATGTCCTTGTACTCGGTCAGCTTGGCCATGCTTGGTTTGCTCCAGGAATGAAAAGGGCCGGCAATGTGCCGGCCCCATCTTGGCGTTTCTGCGCCGTCTGGTCAGTACATATGCTGGCCGCCATTGATCGACAGGGTCGAGCCGGTGATGAAGCCGGCATCGTCGGCGATCAGGAACATCACGCCGCGGCCGATCTCCTCGGCCTTGCCGAGACGGCCGACCGGGATCTTGGCCACGATCTTCTCCAGCACGTTGGCGGGCACGGCCGCGACCATGTCGGTCTCGGTGTAGCCTGGCGCGATGGCGTTCACGGTGATGCCCTTCGACGCGCCTTCCTGGGCCAGCGCCTTGGTGAAGCCGTGGATGCCCGACTTGGCGGCGGCATAGTTCACCTGGCCGTACTGGCCGCCCTGCCCATTGATCGAGCCGATGTTGACGATGCGGCCGAAGCCGCGCGTGTTCATGCCGTCCCACACCGCCTTGCTCATGTTGAAGCAGGAGCCGAGATTGGTGTCGATGACGGCATCCCACATGTCGCGCGTCAGGCGGCGCATCGTGGAGTCGCGGGTGATCCCGGCATTGTTCACCAGGACATCGACCGGACCCATGTCCTTTTCGATCTGCGTAACCACCGCCTGGCAGGCAGCGAAGTCGCCGACGTCGAACTTGTAGACGTTGATGCCGGTCTCGGCCTTGAACTTGTTGGCCGCCTCGTCGTTGCCCGCATAGGTCGCGGCGACCTTGTAGCCCTTGTCCTTCAGCATCCGGGAGATGGCGGCACCGATGCCACGCGTTCCGCCCGTCACGACTGCTACCCGTCCGGCCATTTTTTTCCTCCCTGATGATAACGCCCACACACTCTAGCCGGTTATCCCCCGTCCCCGGCAAGCATCAGATGCGCGTCGGCACGATGACCGAATTGGTCGACGCCGCCGGATAGAGGCGACCGGCGGCGCGCGCCTAGAACGGCGGCATGAAACCTTTCACCGCCCTGCTCGGCGCCGCCGCCGGGACCCACGCCGCCGACCAGATGGCGCTCGCAACCCTGCCGCTGACGGCGACCCTCGTGCTGGGCGCCGGCCCGGACCTGCTCGGCCTTCTGGTCGCCGCGCAGAGTGCCTCCTGGCTGCTGGTCTCGCTCCCCGCCGGCGCCTGGATCGACCGCATGCCGCGCCGGCGCATGCTGATCGTGGCCCTGACGCTGGGGCTCACCGCCTCGATCGTCGCCGTCGCGGCGGCAGCCACCGGCACCGTCTTCCTGCTGGGTCTCGCCGCCATCGCCGGCGCCTCGGGCACCGTCGTCTATGTCCTTACCTCGGTCTCGCTGCTGCCGAGCCTGGTGGCGGCGGGCGACCTGCCCCGCTCCAACGCGCGCCTCGAACTCGCGCGCGCCGTCGTGAGCCTCGCCGCGCCGTTCGTGGCCGGTCTCCTCGCACAGCATCTGTCACCGACCTGGGGCTATGCGCTGGCGGCCCTCGGCGCCGGCCTCGCGCTGGCCTGCGTGCTCGCCCTGCCGGAAGGAAACGCACCCACCGCCGCGGGCGAGCGTCCGTCGCTCGCCAGCGCCATCCGCCTCGGCACCTCGTTCGTGGTCCGCAACGACCTCCTGCGGGGCATCAGCCTGTGCGCGATCTTCTGGAACTTCGCCTTCTTCGCCCTGCTCGCCATCTGGGCACCGCTGGCGCTGGGACCGCTCGGCCTCGATCCGGCGCAGATGGGCCTCGCCCAGTCGACCTACGGCGCCGGCCTGATCCTCGGCGCCCTGGTGGCGCCGGTCACGGCGCGCCGCCTGCCGCCGCTGGTGACGCTGATCTTCGGGCCGGCCGTGTCGATCGTGGCGGCGCTGCTGTTTCTGGCCGCCCCCTCGGGCCATGGACTGGCCCTTGCAGCCGCCGGCTACTTCCTCGTGGGCTTCGGACCGATGCTTTGGCTGATCTGCCAGACGACGGTGCGCCAGCTCGTGACGCCCTCGGCCCTGATGGGCCGGGTCAACGCCACGGTCCAGACCGCGATCTATGGCGTGCGGCCGCTGGGCGCCCTGGCCGGCGGGCTGGTGGCCGCGCATGCGGGCCTGCAAGCAGCCCTGCTGCTGATTGCCGTCTCGTTCGCGCTGTCGACCCTCGTCATCGTCCTGTCGCCACTGGCGCGGCTGCGCGCCATGCCGGCGCCGGTGCAGATTCCGGCGCGGGCTTGACCCGCACGCCCGTCCGTCGGAATTTGCCGGCGGAGGTCGTTGCATGATGAAGTTTCTGGGCGCCGCGTTGCTGGCGCTTTCCCTGTCCGCTTGCCAGAGCTCGTCTTCGCCCTGGTATCAGGCCTACGGCACGAACTCCTTCCCGGTCGCGAAGGACGGCATGGCCGCGCTCTATATCGTGCGCGACACGGCCCCGCCGGACGCACCGAGCATTCCCATCTCCATGAGCCGCAATCCCGTCGGCGGCCTCGCCGGCTCGACCTGGATGCGCCTCGACCTGCCGCCCAATCCGTACGATCTGCGCGCCTTCGGCAGCAGCGAGAGCACCGAACTGATCATCACGCTCGTCGCCGGCGAGACCCGCTTCCTGCTGGCGGAGCCCAAGGGCACCAACGACGCCCAACTCATGTGGCTGTCACAGGAAGACGGACGCGAACTGGTCCGCAAGAGCACGCAGGTCGGCAGCTACTACAATCCCTGAAAACCAGAACGCCCGAAGGATTTCTCCTTCGGGCGTTTGATTTCCGGCGCCGACTGAAATCAGTCGCGCTGGACGCACATGGCGATGCCCATGCCGCCGCCGATGCACAGGGTGGCGAGGCCCTTCTTGGCGTCGCGCTTCTGCATTTCATAGAGCAGCGTCGTCAGCACGCGCGCGCCCGAGGCACCGATCGGATGGCCGAGGGCGATCGCGCCGCCGTTGACGTTGAGTTTGCTGTCGTCGAGGCCGAGCTGCTTGCCGACGGCCAGCGCCTGGGCGGCGAAGGCCTCGTTGGCTTCGACCAGGTCGAGATCCTTGACCGTCCAGCCGGCCTTCTTCAGCGCCGCCTGCGAGGCCGTGACCGGGCCGATGCCCATGATCGACGGGTCGACGCCCGTGGTCGCCCACGACACGATTTTCGCGAGCGGGGTGACGCCGCGCTTCTTGGCTTCGTCGGCGCTCATCAGCACCAGCGCCGCGGCGCCGTCGTTGATGCCCGAGGCATTGCCGGCGGTGACCGAGCCGCCTTCCTTGGCGAAGGCCGGACGCAGCTTGCCCAGCGCCTCGACCGTCGTGCCGTGACGCGGGAACTCGTCGGTGTCGACGACGACGTCGCCCTTGCGGGTCTTGATCGTCACCGGAACGATCTCGTCCTTGAAGCGACCGGACTTCTGCGCCGCCTCGGCCTTGTTCTGCGACGAGGCCGCGAACGTGTCCTGCTCGGCGCGCGTGATCTGGAACTTCTGTGCGACGTTCTCGGCGGTGTTGCCCATGTGATAGCCGTGGAACGCATCCCACAGGCCGTCCTTCAGCATGGTGTCGACCATCTTGAGTTCGCCCATCTTGGTACCGTCGCGCATGTGCGCGGCGTGCGGCGCCTGGCTCATGCTCTCCTGGCCGCCGACCACCATGATGCTGGCGTCGCCGTTGCGGATCGCCTGCCAGCCGAAGGCGACGGCGCGCAGGCCCGAGCCGCAGAGCTGGTTGATGCCGAGCGCCGTCTTCTCGACCGGGATGCCCGAATTGACGGCCGCCTGGCGCGCCGGGTTCTGGCCCTGACCGCCGGTCAGGATCTGGCCCATGATGACTTCGTCGACTTCCTCGGGCTTCACCTTCGCGCGCTCGAGCGCACCCTTGATGGCCGTCTTGCCCAGATCGTGCGCCGGCACCGAGCCGAACGCGCCATTGAACGAGCCGATTGGCGTGCGCGCAGCGCTCGCGATTACGATGTCCGTCATGAAATCCTCCTTGGCAGGCCGCCCTCGCGGATATTTATAGGCCTGCCGCGCGGCGGGGCAAGGACCGCCGGGCCATCGTTCCGGCCGGCTTCATTCCGAACAGCGGCCGGATCCAGGGCCACGGGCGCACCAGCCCTGCGTAAATCGCCCAGGTCCCCGCGAAGGTCGCGACGACGGCCGCCATGAAACCGGGGAGCGGCGGCGCGCCGATTTTCAGGAGCCAATAGACCGCCAGAACGGTTACCGTCTGATGGATCAGGTAGAACGGATAGACCGCCTCCGTCGCCTTCGCGAGGAAGGCCGGCCGCTGAGTGAGATAGCGGTGGGCGAAGCCCACGATGGCGAACAGCCAGGCCATGACGTTGATGCCCGACAGCAGGGCGAAGACCGGCCGAGCCGACGGCTCGATCACCGGCCGCACCGCGCCCTCGAAATAGCCGAAGTAGAGGCATGCGTAGGCCGCGATCCCGACGAGCAGCGAAACGAAACGCTGCCGTTGCAGCGCGCGCAACAGATCGGGCGAGCCGAAGATGAACGCGCCGTAGAGCAGCAGCGCACCGTAGGAAACGAGCCCGTTCCAATCGCCCACCAGGCCGTTGATGTTCCACGAGACCGGCACCAGCCAGAGCGTCGAGGCGGCCAGCGGCAGAACCATCAGCCACTGCAGCCCATAACGCGCTGCGATCGCGCCGGCCTTCGTCACGGCGGCGCTGCCCCGCGCGGACCGCGCCCACAGGAAGACCGGCAGCAGCACCAGCGTCAGCACGAGGACGTAGGCCACGAACCAGAGATGGTGCCAGCTCGTGTTGCCCTTGGGGTAGACGCCGTCGAAGGCGTGCGGCAGCCACTGCAGGAACGAGCCGGTGAATTGACCGGTGTGGAGCCGCTCCAGGTAGACCTGCGGCGGCACGATCACGACCATGCCGAAAGCCAGCGGCAGCAAGAGGCGCTTCAGCCGGTCACGCACGAAGGCGCCCGGGGTCCGGTCGCCCAGCGCCAGCATGATGGCTGCACCCGACACCAGGAAGATCAGCGGCATGCGCCAGCGGTTCAGGAACCGCATGGCCTCACGCAACCCTTCGAGACTGTCGGGACTGGTGACGTGCCAGGCCCAGCCCGACCAGGCCATGCCGGCGTGATAGAAAATCAGCAGGCCGAAGGCTGTGACTCGAAGCCAGTCGAGATCGGCGCGGCGGTCGGCAAAGTTGGCAGGCGGCATGGCAGGGCTCCAGGAATGGACGCCGGGACTTACCCTGCAAACCCTTGATTTTTCGTCGTTTTGTGACGACCGGCGCGGCGGGTGGGACGACCGGCTGGGGACTGGGGACGTCCGGTCACGCCCTGACAGGCGCCAGCGCCTCGAACCGCTGGCGGTAGCGGCGGCTGAGGTTCACCTCGGCCCCGCCCTGCAGCCGGATCTGTC
>JAKFVZ010000623.1 GCA_021732965.1 Reyranella sp. | reverse complement strand
CACCGTCGCGCCCTGAGCCACGAAGTCGGCCTGTACCTCGGGCATGGCCATGACCTCGCGTATTGCGGCGTTGGCACGCTCGACGATGGGGGCGGGTGTGCCCGGCGGCGCCAGCAGGAAGATGCTCGCCACCGAATTGAAGCCCGGCAGCGTCTCGGCGATCGTGGGCGTGTCGGGCGAGACCGGCGAACGTTTGGCCGAGGTCACGGCCAGCAGCCGGAGCTTGCCGCTCCTGGCCAGCGCGAGGGCCGGCGGCAGGCTGACGAAGCAGATCGGGATCTGGCCGCTCACCAGGTCGGCCAGCGCCGGCGTGCCGCCCTTGTAGGGGACGTGGACGATCTGGACGCCCGCTTCCTTCTGGAACATCTCGGCGCTGAGATGGGCGATGTTGCCGACGCCGGGCGAGGCATAGCTGTACTTGCCGGGGCTGGCCTTCAGCACGTCGATGAGCTCGCGCACGTTCTTCGCGGGGAAGGACGGGTTCACCACCAGCGAGTAGGGCAGGTTGCCGATAATGCCGACCGGCGTGAGCGTCATCGGATCGTAGGCGACCTTGTCGTAGATCGTCGTGCCGACCAGGATTCCCGACTCGGCCAGGAACAGCGTGTAGCCGTCGGGCGGCGCGCTTGCGAGAGCGGCCGCGGCGATGGTCGAGCCGGCGCCCGGCCGATTCTCGACGACCACCGGCTGGCCTACCAGCGGGCTTAGCTTGTTGGCAAAGATGCGCGCCAGGATGTCGGCGCCGCCGCCCGGCGGATAACCGACCAGCAGCTTGATCGGGCGCGAGGGGTAGGCCTGCGCCAAGGCCCCGCGGGTCGCCAATACGCTTCCCGCGACGCCGGCGGCCAGCGCGGAGAGAGCGCGGCGGCGGCCGAGTTTCATGTCTTCGATGCTCATGTGATGTGACCCCTTGACGGTGCGCGGGCTCAGGCCGACGGCGCGAAGTAACGGAATTGCAGGCTCTGGTCCTTTTCGAGCTGCTGGATGAGGTCGATCTCCCAGGTAAGATAGGCCGTCATCGACTTGCGCAGATCGTCATAGTCGTAGGGGCTGTACCAGACGTCGTCTGTCGCCGAGGTCATGTTCTCGAGCCCGCTGGCGAGCGGGAGGCCCGCGGCGGCCCAGGCGGCGGTACCGCCGTCGAGGATCGACACCGGCAGGCCCGACGCGGCCACAGCATCGGCCGCCGCGAGAGCCGCGAACGTACCGTCGTCCGAGGTCAGCACGATCAGTTTGGCCTTGGGCGAACCGGCCGCGACCTGCGCCAGCCCGTCATTCAGACGCGAGCGCACGGCGAACCAGGCGCCGGGGATGTGGCGCACGCGGAACTTCAAGCTGTTGGCAAGGTCGACCACCACGGCCTCGCCGGAGGCGAGGAGGCGATGGAGGTCAAGAACCTTGATGTGCTCGACGCCGCCGGTCGCCTCCACCGGCAGCAGCTCGACCGGCTCCGGTCCCTTGTCGAGCGCGGCGCCGCAGGCGGCGAGGCCACCGGTCAGCACGAACACTTCGGTCCAGCCGAGCTGGATCAACCACGACGCCGTCATGCGCGCGCGCACGCCGTTGTCGTCGCATAGCACGATGCGCGCGTTGCGGGTGGCGACATAGTGATCGGTCGACTGGATCAACTGGCCGCCCGGCGCGGTGCGCGCGCCCTTGATGTGTCCGGCCTCGTACTCCTCGGGTGTGCGCACGTCGAAGAAGTAGAGCGACCGCGCGGTGTCGGCTTGCAGCGCGCGCAAGCCCGCTGCGTCGATTTCCTGCACGCCGAAGCGCTGCGACACACGCGTCGCGGCCTCCATGGCGACGGCCAGGCCCTTGGGCGAGGGCGGCGGCGCGACGGTGCGGCTGCCGCGCGCCATGGTCTCGCCGCTCAGGTGCCAGCCCGCCGTGCCGTTGCGCACGCAGACCACCGGGTTCCGGACGCCGGCATTGATCAGCGATTGCGCGCCGATGATGCCGCGTGTGCGGCCGGCGCAGTTCACCACGATGGTGGTCTCGTCGCGCTCGACGAGGTCGAACACACGGTGCACCAGCTCGGCGCCGGGGCAGTCGATGCCGCCGGGCAGGCTGTAGTTGTGGAACTCCGTGTAGGGCCGGCTGTCGAGGATGATCATGTCCTTGCCGTCGTCGATCCAGCGGCGCAGCTCCTGCGCGTCGATGGCCGGCGTGTCGTAGCGATGTTCGACGAACTCGCCGAACGCCTTGCTCGGCACGTAGATGCCAGCGAACACTTCGAGCCCTGCCTTGCGCCAGCCTTCCAGCCCGTCCGTCATGATCGAAATGTCGGTATAGCCCCAGCCGGCCAGGCGTTTGGCCGCGCGCTCGGCCAGCCCGTCGTCGCTCTGATCCATGAGGATGATGCGGGTCGCGCGACGCGGCACGAGGGCCGCGATCCGCGTCTCCAGGTGACTAAGCGGCGCGGAAACGATCGTCAGCGGATGGCCGGCGTTGAACAGGCCCTCCTCGCGCACGTCGAGAAAGGCGAACTCGGCACTTCCGCTCAGCAGCGCATGGACGCGGGTGGCGTCGAGTCGTTGCCAGGAACTGGTCGCCTTGGGCGAATCTTTGATGGCGGTCATCGGGTCGGGACAATCATTGGGGGAGCAGGGCCACAAATCCTGATCGCCGCCGACAGATAAGGAAAGTATAAATATAATATGAACTGATTTGGGATCGGTATGAATTTGACCGTTCGGCAACTGCGTGCCTTCGCGCTCGGGGCGCAATTCGCCTCGTTCTCGGAAGCGGCCAACCGCATGGGCATGACCCAGCCCGGTTACTCGCTTCTGATCCGCCAACTGGAGGAGGAAGTGGGTATGGCGTTGTTCCGGCGCACCACGCGCCGGGTCGAACTCACCGAGGCCGGCCGCGAAATCCTGCAGAGCGCGCAGCGCACGCTCCAGCAACTGGACGAGACGCGTCGCCGTGCCGAGGATTTCCGCGACGCGCGTCAGGGCACGCTCAATCTTGCCTTCGTTCCCTCGGTGGGCTGCAGCGTGCTGCCTCCGATCCTGTCGCGCTTCGCCGAGGCTTATCCCGGCATCAAGCTCGCGTTCCATGAGGCGCAGGCCGTGAGCTTCGCCGAGCGGGTGCGCAGCGGTCAGGCCGAGATCGGCCTGGGCCTGCTGCTGAAGCCCGACGAGCCTCTCGCCTTCGAGCCGTTGATGCGCGATTGCCTGGTGGCGCTGCTACACGAGAGGCATCCGCTCGCCGCGCGCTCCACGGTGACGTGGAAGACGCTGGCGCGCTTCAACTCCATCCTGGTCACCAATCAGTCGAGCGTGCGGGTGCATGCCGATAGGGCGGCGGCGGCGGCCGGCGTCGACATCGAGCCGACCTATGTCTTCGACTCGCTCACGACTGCCGTGGGCATGGTGCGTGCCGGCCTGGGCTACGCCGTGTTGCCGAGCCTGGCGCTGCGCAGCATGGACCTGGGAGGCGCCGTGGCGCGGATGGTGGAGCAGCCGCGGGCCCGGCGCGACATCGGCCTGCTCACGCGCTCGCAGTTCGCGCTCTCTCCCGCCGCCACCGCCTTCGCCGACATCGCGCGCGAAGTCGCCGCGGGTTTTCCGGGAGACATTTGATCGCTCCGAAACGAAATCGGGGGACCATCGCCTCCTCGGCAATGGTCCCCCGTTCGGTAGCGCGTCGTCTGCGCTATTTCTTGGTGATGTTCCACATCACCGGCACCGGGCCGGGCAGCCAGCCGCTGATGCGGTCCTTGCGGTAGGCACCGAACGCCTTGTACTGGCCGAGCACGATGTACGTGGCCTGGTCCATCACGCGGTCGGAGACGGCCATGGCGATCTCCTTCCGCTTGGCCGGGTCGCCTTCCTTGGCGTAGGACGAGCGAAGCTTCTCCATCTCGGGGTCGCACGGCCAGCCGAACCAGGCCTTTTCGCAGCCGCCGCTGGTGAAGGAGTTTCCAGCCGGGCTCTCGGTACCGACCGTGACGGTCGTCGTGTAGAAGATGTTCCAGCCGCCCTGCGCCGGCGGATCCTTCTTGGCGCGACGCGTCACGACTGTCTGCCAGTCCATCGACTGAAGGTCGACCTTGAAGCCGATCTTCTCCAGCGCCTGCTTGCCGACCGGCGGCAGCTGGTTGGAGGAGAGCAGGTCGGTGGCATGCATCATGACGATCGGCGTGCCGTCATAGCCGCTCTCCTTCAGGAGCTGGCGCGCCTTCTCGAGATCGGGCTTGATCAGCAGGTTGCCGTAGCTCTTCTCGTAGGGCGAGCCGCAGACCAGCGGCGCGTTGCAGACCCGGTAGATTTCGGGGTCGCCCACCTGGGCGCGCAGGAAGTCTTCCTGCGCGATCGCGTACATCGCCGCCTGCCGGGCCTTCACATTATTGAACGGCGGGTGGAGGTGGTTGAAGCGCATGATGATCTGGCTGCCCTGCGCGTTCCAGCCGTACAGCTCGACGTTCTTGTCGGCCTTCAGCAGCGGGAAGAGATCGGGCACCGGAATCTCGATCAGGTCGATCTCGCCCTGGACGAGGGCGTTGACCGCCGTCGACGGGTCGGCGATCGCCAGCCATTCGAGACGGTCGATCTTCACCACCTTGCCGCCGGCCAGCATCGAAGGCGGCTCGGCGCGCGGCTTGTACTTGGTATTCTTGACGTAAACGACCTTCTCGCCGGGCTTCCATTCGTCCTTCTTGAAGATGAACGGGCCGGAGCCGGTGTAGTCGTCGATCTGCTTGAACGGATCGGTCTCCGCGACCTTCTTGGGCATCATGAAGGGCACGGTAGAGGACGGCTTGCCCAGAGCGTCGAGCACGAGGCCGAACGGCTCCTTGAGGACGATCTGGAAGGTCTTGGCATCGACGGCGTTCATGGTGCCAACCGCCTTCATCATCTCCTGGCCGAGGGCGTCGCGGGCGCCCCAGCGCTTGATCGAGGCGACGCAGTCCTCGGCGGTGACCGGCTTGCCGTCGTGCCATTCGAGGCCGTCGCGCAGCGTGAAGGTCCAGGTCATCTTGTCGCCCGAGACCTGATACTTGTCGACCATCTGCGGCTGGATGCGGGCCTCGGCATCCTGGGCGAACAGAGTGTCGTAGATCATGTAGCCGTGGTTCCGGGTGATGAAAGCGGTCGTCCAGATCGGATCGAGCACCTTCAGATCGGAATGGGCGACCATCTTCAAGGTCTGAGCCGACGCCGGCGCCGCAACAGCGGCCGCCGTCGACAGGGCCAGACAGGCCGCGAGTTGTCCCAGTCTCCGCATAACGTGCATGATTTGGTGTTTCCCTTAGCCTTCCCCAACTTCATACAAACTGCCACGAGCCGGACGAGGAATAAAGCGATGTCGATGCCGACGATTTTCGTGTCCCATGGAGCGCCGACGCTGATCCTGAGCGACGCCCCGGCGCGGACGTTCCTCGCGGGCCTCGGCCAGCAAATTCCGCGCCCGGAAGGCATCGTGGCGGTGTCGGCGCACTGGGACACCGACGTGCCGGCCGTTTCGGTGGTCCGCAGGCCCGACACGATCCACGATTTCTACGGATTTCCCGAGGCGCTCTACAAACTGCGCTACGACGCGCCGGGTGCGCCGCAACTGGCGGAGAAGGTGGCGAAGCTCACAGGGGCCGCGCACGATCATCACCGCGGCCTCGACCACGGCGCCTGGGTGCCGGCGATGCTGGCCTGGCCCGAGGCCGACATTCCGATCTTCCAGCTCTCCGTCCAGCCCAACCTCAGTCCGGCGCATCACATCGCGCTCGGCCGCAAGCTCAGCACCTTGCGCGAGGAGGGCGTGCTGGTGATGGGCAGCGGCAGCGCCATCCACAATCTGCGCGCTCTCGTGCGCGGCGACGGACCGTCCGAACCCGAGCCCTGGGCGCAGGCCTTCGACGACTGGCTGGCCGACACCGTCGAGAAGGGCGACGAGGACGCTCTCGCCGACTACCGGGCCCGTGCCCCCTATGCCCAGGAAGCCCATCCGACCGACGAGCATTTCCTGCCGCTCCACGTCGCCTACGGCGCGGCGGGGGATGGCGCGCGCGGGCGGGCCCTGCATCGCAGCTTCACGCTGGGCAATCTGTCGATGGCCGCTTACGCCTTCGGCTAGGCCAGCCTCACATCATGAGGTCGTAATCGTGCGCCGCGTGCGCGGTATCCAGGGCGAAAGCCCACTCCGAAAGGGTGCTTACATCCCTGGCCGCGATATTGGCCAAGGAGAGTTCCGCCAGCGAGACGTCGGTCAGCGTGTAGATCTGGCTGTTTCCCTCGATGGTGATGACGGTCGAGCCATTCACCTCGGCGATGGAGAAATGGTCCCTGGCCATCCAGTGGAAGTCGAGCGTGTCGAGGGCAGTGTCGAAGTCGATCGCCTTGCTGGTGCCCCACGCCCAGGTGATCGTGAACGTATCGGCCGTCCCATTGCCTGCATGGCCCTGGTCGGGCTCGCGATCGTCATCGACGATGGTGCCGACGGCGGTCGCATCGGCAATGGTGGCGCCGCTGGCGTTGGAGAGCGTGACCGTGAAGGTCTCGTTCGCCTCTGACGCGGTGTAACCGACGATGTCGACATGCACCGTCTTCGAGGTTTCGCCCGCGGCGAAGGTGAGGGTGCCGCTGGTCGCCTCATAGTCCGCGTCGGCCGTGGCCGTGCCATTGGCGGTGGAATAGGCCACCGTCACAGGGCCGTCGGCGGCCTTGTCGAGCGTCACCTCGAACATGAAATGGGCATGCTCGCCATTGCTTTCCGCCACCGAAAGGTCGGTGATGGAGAGCGCGGGACGAGGAGCGCCATGGTTCCCGATCACGCCATCGGTCGCCCCGGATGCCCCCGTCACCGTGCCTCCGCCGGCAATCGGCAGATTGAAGTCGACGATCTGGGCGTTCGATACCTGCGCCACGCCGATCTTGCCGGCGATGTCGTCCTCGCGGACCTGGGTGAAGGTGAACTCGAAATTGGTCGAGGAGAGATCGGCGCGGGTGACGCCGAGCAGGATGAGCTTCTGGCCCGTGCTGAGATCGGCGATGACCACGCCTTCGCTGCCGTCGGTCATCGCGAGATTTTCGCGGCTGCCATGGAACTTGAAGCTCACCACGTCGGTCGCGGGATCGAAGGCGACCCGGTCGACCTGGCCCACTTCATGAGAGCGCATGTAGACGGTGTCGGCGGCGAGCACCGGCCCGTTCTCCCAGGCGAGCGCGCCGCTCAGCGCTTCCCGCAAATGATTGTTGTCGATGAACTCGAAGTTCTCCACCGACAGGTCGGCGAGGCGCACGCCCTGCACGATCACCGTCTCGCCGCTCCAGGGGCTCATGAAGCCAAAGCCCTGGGGCGTATCGATGACGATGAAGGAATGGATGTTGGCGTTCCCGAGGTCGATCCTGTCCAGCGCCGGATCGAAGCCGACGATATCGGCGCCACTCACGGAATTGACGAGATAGGTCTTGCCGGTGCCGTTGCCCGGATCCTGCACTGTGTCGTCGTCGGTGATCTGGCCCACCGCCGTGGCGTCCGCGATGGTCGCGCCGCTGGCATTGGAGAGGGTGAACGACATGGTTTCGTTCGCCTCGACCGCGGTGTCGCCGTTGACGGCCACATGCACCATCTTCGAGGTTTCGCCGGCCGCGAAAGTCAGTGTTCCGGTGAGCGCGGCATAGTCGGATCCCGCGGTCGCCGTGCCGTTGGCGGTAGCATAGCTCACCGTCACGGGGCCGGTGGCGGCCCTGTCGAGCGTGACGATGAACATCAGCTCGGCGGCGCCTGAATCCCCCTCGCGCAGGGAGACATCGCCCACCGAGAGCACCGGCAATGTGGCCACCGCATCGTCGTTGGTGAGGGTGCCGGTTGCCGAGCCGTCGGCAATGGTGGCGCCGGCGGCATCGGCGAGACGGACGGTGAAGGATTCATTGCCCTCCGTCGCGGTGTCGCCCCTGACCGTCACCTGGATGGTCTTCGACGTTTCTCCCGCCGCGAAAACGAGGCTGCCGCTCGTGGCCACATAGTCGCTGCCGGATGTCGCTGTGCCGTCGGCCGTGGAATAGGAGACCGTGACCGGGCCGGTTGCCGCCGCGGACAGGGTGACGGTGAAAGCCATGAGCCTGGTGCCGGAGTTGCCCTCCTGCAACGACACGTCGGCGATGGACAGGCTCGGCATCGCCGGACCCGCGGTGTCCAGGGCCGAGTCCCATTCCTGGAACGCGCTCGCATCCTTCGCCCGGATGTTGTCCATGCTCAGCTCGGCGAGCGTCACGCCGTCGAGCCGGTAGGTCTGGTTGTTGCCGGAGATGGTGATGATCACCGAGCCGCCTGCTTCGGCGATGGAGAAATTGTCCTTCTGGAACCAGCCGAAATCGAGAACGTCGACGTTGGGGTCGAAGGCGAGGACCGTGTTGGTGCCCCACATCCAGGTGATGGTGGTCACGCTAGTCGTGCCGTCGCCACCGGTATCGCTGCCGCCACCGGTCTCTCCGCCGCCAGACCCGCCGTCCGCCTCGGTGCCGTCCCAACCTGAATAGTCGGAGACGGTGCCGTCATCGTTGAAGTCGTCGTTCCAAATCTCCTCGGCGAAGGCGAGTGTCTTGCCGGACTCGTGGGCGGCGATCAGGGTCGAATAGCCAGGCGCGTCGTAGGCCCCGAACTGCTGGATGTATTTGAGGATGGAGGTGCCGTACTCGTCGGCCGAGGCGCTGCCATTGTTGAGAAGGTCCAGCGTGCCCCAGGCCCCGCGCAGATGGGCGGCGGCAAGGATGCCGGTGAGGGTGAGCGTGACGGTGACGCTCTGCCCGTTGGTGTCCGCATAGGTGCGCTGGGTACCGATCAGCGCGTCGAGGCTGGTGCCTTTGGCTTCGAGCCCGCTCTCGATGACGTCGAGGTTGTAGCCGAAGGCATCGAGGATGATGGCTTCCTGGATGTCGGTCTTGAGGGTGGCGAAGCTGTCGACGCCGTTCTTGCCGGTGAAATGGCCGGTCCACAGGTTGCCGGTGTTGCCGTGATAGTAGCCGAGGTCGATGAGCAGCGGCTCGCCGAACTGATAGCCGACGAAGCCCAGCGCATTGACGGAGGTGTACTGCATGTCGCGCCACGAGAGCTGGCCGGCCTGATAGGCGTTCCAGTTGTCATCGCCCACCCAGCTCCGGATCTGCCATTCGGTGATCCGTCCCGCGATATAGCGATCGTAGTCGACACCCGATTCGAATGCGCGCAGCGCGTTGAGAAACTCGGTGAAAGTCCCGTTCGACATGCCGCGCCCTCCGAAGTTCAGCTCAAATGCGTTCCCCCCGGAACCATAACCGTTCGATATCGTACCCGTCGAAGACCACAATCTCGATCACGAATTGATCACATTGGCTGATACGCGCTCGGCGCGCGATTTCAGAAAGCCCAAAGAAAAACCGCGGGGTATGAGCCCGCGGTTTCGTCGACCATTGCGTGCAGGAGGTGCTAAGCCGCCTCGGCCAGCGCCACGCCCTTTTCCTTGAAGACCTGCTCGAGTTCGCCGGTCTCGAACATCTCGCGGATGATGTCGCAGCCGCCGATGAACTCGCCCTTCACGTAGAGCTGGGGAATCGTCGGCCACTGGCTGAATTCCTTGATGCCCTGGCGCAGTTCCGGGTCGACGAGAATGTTGACGCCGTGGAACTTAACGCCGAGCTGGCTCAGCACATCGACCACCGCGGCCGAGAAGCCGCACTGGGGAAACACGGGCGTGCCCTTCATGAACAGCAGAACGTCGTTCTTGCCGATCTCGTCGCGGATACGCTCGAACACCTGGGGTTCGCTCATGATCGATCTCCGTGGAGCGCCACCGGGGGCGCGGGGTTGTCTCGAATATAAGGCGTTCAGGCCCTCTGCGCCATGGTGGTCAGCTTGAGGGCGTGCAGGACGCCGCCCATGCGGCCGCCCAGGGCGCCGTAGACCGCCTGGTGCTGCTGGATCTTGGATTTGCCGGCAAAAGAGGCCGAAATCACCGTGGCGGCGTAGTGATCGCCGTCCCCGGCGAGGTCCTGGATCTCGACCTCGGCGTCCGGAATGCCTTCCTTGATCAGGCGAACGATGTCTTCTGCTTGCATGGGCATGAGAAATCCTCAGGCGGCGCTGTTCATGTAGCCGGGCAGCCAGGCCTCGTGGGCGTCGCGCAATTCCTGCAGCGGGACGCTGAGCAGGCCCTCGACGGCAATGGCCGAGCCGCCGGAGTAGCCCAGCAGGACGGCCGGGACGCCGGCCTTCCGGGCCGCCTCGACGAGGGCGCCGCCGTCGTCGGTGGCGATCAGGTAGCGGGCCTGATCCTCGCCGTAGAGATAGGCATGCGGCGCGGCGATGCCCTGGGGCAGCTTGATCGAGGCGCCGGTGCTGCCCGACAGGCACATCTCCGCCAGCGCCACGAGCAGACCGCCATCCGACAGGTCATGGCAGGCCTCGACCTTGCGGCCGACGATCTGGCCACGCACGAAGTCGCCGTTGCGGCGCTCGACCGCGAGATCGACCGGCGGCGGTGCGCCTTCCTCGCGGCCATGCAGTTCACGCAGGTAGATCGACTGGCCGAGCCAGCCCTTAGTATCGCCGACCAGCACGAGGGCGAGGCCGTCCTTGACCAGGCGCGAGCCCGCCGAGGTCGCGATGTCGTCGATCACGCCGACCGCGCCGATGGTCGGCGTCGGCAGGATCGGGCGGCCTTCGGTCTCGTTGTAGAGCGAGACGTTGCCCGACACGACCGGGAAGTCGAGCGCGCTGCAGGCCTCGGCCATGCCCATGATGGCGCCGGCGAACTGGCCCATGATCTCGGGCTTCTGCGGGTTGCCGAAGTTCATGTTGTCGGTGACGGCGAGCGGCCGCGCGCCGACCGCGGTGATGTTGCGCCACGCCTCGGCCACGGCCTGGCGGCCGCCGGTCTCGGGATGGGCCTGCACGTAGCGCGGCGTGCAGTCGGAGGTCATGGCGAGGCCCTTGTGGCCCGCGCCCTTGTGTCCGGCTTCCTTCGAGGCGCCGGGCACGCGCACGAGTGCTGCGTCGCCGCCCTGCGGACGGATCGCGGTATTACCCAGGATGAGATGGTCGTACTGGTGCCAGATCCACGCCTTGCTCGCGAGGTCGGGGCAGCTCATCAGCGTGACCAGCGAGGCCTTCCAGTCGGTCGGCGCCGGCACCTTGGACGAATCGAGTTCGGCCGGCAGTTGCGTCAGCGTCCACGGGCGCTCGTACATCGGCGCTTCGGTGACCAGCGGCGGGATCGGGATGTTGCCGACCACGTCCCCGTGCCAGGTCAGCACCATGCGCTCGGTGTCGGTGAGATGGCCGATCACCGCAAAGTCGAGTTCCCACTTCTCGAAGATCTTGCGCGCCTCGTCCTCGCGGCCGGGCTTCAGCACCATGAGCATGCGCTCCTGGCTCTCCGACAGCATCAGCTCGTAGGGGTTCATGCCGGTCTCGCGCATCGGCACCTTGTCGAGTTCCATGACGAGGCCGAGGCTGCCCTTGGCCGCCATCTCGAACGAGGAGGAGGTGAGGCCGGCCGCGCCCATGTCCTGGATGGCGATGATGGCGTCGGTCGCCATCAGCTCGAGGCAGGCTTCCAGCAGCAGCTTCTCGACGAACGGATCGCCGACCTGCACCGTCGGGCGCTTGCTCTCGCTGTCCTCGTTGAATTCGGTCGACGACATGGTGGCGCCGTGGATGCCGTCGCGGCCGGTCTTGGAGCCGACATAGACCATCGGATTGCCGACCCCGGTGGCGGCCGCATAGAAGATCTTGTCGACCGGCGCGACGCCCACGGTCATGGCGTTGACCAGGATGTTACCGTTGTAGGCGGCATGGAAGTTGGTCTCGCCGCCGACCGTCGGAATGCCCATGCAGTTGCCGTACCCCGCGATGCCGGCCACCACGCCGGAGACGAGATGGCGCGTCCTGGCGTTCTTCGGATCGCCGAAGCGCAGCGCGTTGAGGTTGGCCACCGGCCGCGCGCCCATCGTGAAGACGTCGCGCATGATACCGCCCACGCCGGTCGCGGCGCCCTGATAAGGCTCGATGTAGGAGGGATGGTTGTGGCTCTCCATCTTGAAGATGGCGGCCTGGCCGTCGCCGATGTCGATGACGCCGGCATTCTCGCCTGGGCCCTGGATGACCCACGGTGCCTTGGTCGGCAGCTTCTTCAGCCACACCTTGGAGGACTTGTAGGAGCAGTGCTCGCTCCACATGGCCGAGAAGATGCCGAGTTCCACCATGGTGGGATCGCGGCCCATGATCTTCAGCAGCCGCTGGTATTCGTCCGGCGCCAGCCCGTGCTCGGCAACGATCTGCGGCGTGATCGCCGGCTCGTTCGGCAGCTTGACCGGCGGGTTCTTTTCCTGGGCAACAGTCACGAAAAATTCCTCACGAAAGCGCTTCGACCATGCCCTCGAACAGGCCGCGACCGTCGGTGCCGCCGAACATCGGCTCCACCGCGTTCTCCGGATGGGGCATCAGGCCCAGCACCGTCTTGGTCTCGTTGAAGACGCCGGCGATGTTGCTGCTCGACCCGTTGGGGTTGCCGCTTCCGTCGACGGTGCCGTCGGGCGCGCAGTAGCGGAAGGCGATCTGGCCGCGATCCTCGAGCTTCTTCATCGTGTCGGCGTCGGCGAAATAGTTGCCCTCGGCATGGGCCACCGGGACCTTGATCACCTGGCCCGCCTGGTAGCGGTTGGTGAACAGGCTCTGGCTGGTCTCGACCTTGAGATGGACGTCGCTGCAGACGAACTTGAGGTGCGAGTTGCGCATCAGCGTGCCCGGCAGCAGGCCCGCCTCGGTCACGATCTGGAAGCCGTTGCAGATGCCCAGCACCGGCACGCCCTGGGCGGCGCGCTTCTTCACCTCGGCCATCACCGGCGACTGCGCGGCCATTGCGCCGCAGCGCAGATAGTCGCCGTAGGAGAAGCCGCCCGGCACCACGATCAGGTCGACCTTCTCGAAGTCGCCATCGCCGTGCCACACCAGCGAGGGCCGCCGGCCAGTCACCAGCTCAAGCGCCTGCGCCATATCGCCTTCGCGATTGGAGCCGGGGAAGACGAGGACTGCTGCTTTCATACTTCCCCCTCACCTAGCCTCTCCCCCTGGAGGGGGAGAGGGACATGAGTCAGAATCGGGTTCCTCTCCCCCGATAGGGGGAGAGGTGAGGTGAGGGGGGTACGCGAAGCGCCGGCCATCAGCCCACCAGTTCGATCGAGTAGTTCTCGATCACCGTGTTGGCGAGCAGCTTCTTGCACATCTCCTCGACGCGGGCCTTGGCCTTGGCCTGATCGGTCTCGGCGATCTCGAGTTCGATGAACTTGCCCTGGCGCACGTCGCCGACCTCGGGGAAGCCGAGACGATTGAGCGAATGTCCGATGGCCTTGCCCTGGGGGTCGAGCACGCCATTCTTGAGGGTCACGTGGACTCTGGCTTTCATGTCGCCTCTGCTACTGGAGCGTGGTGGGGCCGCGGACGTCGCCCGGTCCCTGGTCGATGAGAATGCCGAGCCGCCGCGCCACTTCCTGGTAGGCTTCCTCGACCTTGCCGAGGTCGCGGCGGAACCGGTCCTTGTCCATCTTCTCGTTGGTCCTGAGGTCCCACAGGCGGCACGAATCCGGGCTGATCTCGTCGGCCAGCACGATCCGGACCATGTCGTCCTCGTAGAGGCGGCCGAACTCGATCTTGAAGTCGATCAGCTTGATGCCGCAGCCGAGGAACAGGCCGAACAGGAAGTCGTTCACGCGCAGCGTCAGTGCCACGATGTCGTCGAGGTCCTGCGGCGCGGCCCAGCCGAACGCGGTGATGTGCTCTTCGGTGACCATCGGGTCACCCAGGGCGTCGTTCTTGTAGAAGAACTCCATGATCGAGCGCGGAAGCTGCGTGCCTTCCTCGACGCCGAAGCGCTTGGCGAAGGAGCCGGCCGCGACGTTGCGGACCACCACCTCGAGCGGGATGATCTCGACCTGCCGGATGAGCTGCTCACGCATGTTGAGCCGGCGGATGAAGTGGGTGGGCACCCCGATCTCGCCGAGCTTGGTCATCAGGAACTCGGAGATGCGGTTGTTGATCACCCCCTTGCCGGTGATCGTGCCCTTCTTCTGGTTGTTGAACGCGGTCGCGTCGTCCTTGAAGTACTGGACGATCGTCCCGGGCTCGGGCCCCTCGAACAAGGTCTTGGCCTTGCCCTCGTAGATGCGGCGACGGCGGGACATGATCTCACTCCTGCGCGGGCGATGCAGATCGCCCGCCGTTCGGGCGGAATATGGCGGAAAGGCCATGCTCCGGTACTGGGGAAAAATCCATTGAAAAAGGTGACGGGGTCGTCATATTGGTTGCGAAACAGGAGGCCTCACATGGCCCAGCAAATCACCTACGACAAGGCCTATGACACGGTTGGACGCGAGGATTTTCCGGCAATGCTGGAAGTTCCCCGCTATGGCCGCCGCACGGATGCCTTCGACGGCATCATTTCGGCCACCCACGACCATTTCTGGGACCCGTTCGACAAGAGCTATATCGACTTCGACCAGCCCTTCGACATGGCGAAAACCCCCATCATGCCGCTCGACACGGTCGTCGAGCTGAAAAGCGCGGTGGCAGACCGGCTGGACGAAGGCCAGAAGATTGGGCTGGGCAACGACGTCATGCACTGGTCGATCTCCAACCTGCTGCACGGCGAGCAGGGGGCGATGTCGCTGTCGGCCAGCCTCTGCCACATCCTGCTCGACCCCGGCGCCCAGGAATACGCCGCCAACCAGGCCCGCGAGGAAGCGCGGCATGTTGCAGGGTTCACGCGCTATATCGGCCGTCGCTGGGGTGCCCCGCTGCCGGTGGGCAAGACCATCGCCACCGTGCTCACCGACCTGGTTGCGACGGAGGAGGTCTACAAGAAGATCGTCGGCATGCAGATGCTGATCGAAGGCATCGCCATGGGCTCCTTCGCGACGCTGAACGCCAAGACCAACGACCCGGTGCTGCGCCGGCTGGTCCAGCTGGTGATGAGCGACGAGGCCTTCCATCACCGCTTTGGCCGCATCTGGGCCTCGCGGACCATCAGCCATCTCAGCGAGGACGAGCACAAGAAGGTCGAGGACTGGGCGGCGCAGATCTTCCAGACCCTGCTGTTCAACCTGATCAACGCCGAGCAGAAGCAGGTCATCTACGCCAAGTACGGGCTCGACTGGCAGTGGGTGCGCGACGCGATGAAGGAGGTCTTCACCGACGAGGACCGCCGGGCGTCGCTGAAGGACAGCACCAATATCTTCCGCGTCCTCATCAAGACGCTGCTCCACGCCGGCATCATCACCTCCCGCACCGCGCCGCTCTACGGCGTCTGGGTCGACATGAAGGAACTCGAAGCCGAAGGCGACGGCATCCCGGGCGACATCGTGGCGGAAGAGATGATGGTCACCCTGCGCGAGATCAATGCGAAGCGTAAGCGCATCGTCTCGAAGGACATCCAGGCCGCCGCGAGCTGACCTAAATCCGTCGTCCTGAGCGGAGCGCCCCTCGGAAGCTCTCGGGGCAGGCTCCACCGCGCAGTCGAAGGACCTCTTTTATGCGGCAGCCCGTCGTCTACATCCTCGCCAGTGCGACGGGCCGCGCCCTGTACATCGGCGTCACGACCGATATGTCGCGGCGTCTGGAAGAGCACCGGCTTGGACGGGTGATTCATACTGCGAAGTACAAGATCGACCGTCTGATCTACATGGAGCCTTTCGAGACCGCGCCTGACGCGATCGCTCGCGAAAAGCAACTCAAGGGTTGGACGCGCGCGAAAAAAATCGGACTGATCAATCGATCGAATCCCGATTGGCGAGACCTCGCCAATGAGATCGACGGTTAAAAGAGGTCCTTCGACTGCGCACCTTCGGTGCTTCGCTCAGGACGACGGCTATTTTTTTGCATAATGTATCCGTCGTCATGAGCGGAGCGTAGCACAGT
>JAKFVZ010000031.1 GCA_021732965.1 Reyranella sp. | reverse complement strand
CGACATGATCATGCCCTCGAGATTTTCATGACCGATGTCGGCCGTTCCGGCGATCTTGCCGGTGGCGAGGTCGATCACGGTGAGGATGCCGTTGGCCTTGGGATCGCCGAGGCTCGCGACGACGGCTGTCTTGCTGTCCGGCGTCACCGAGACGGCATAGGGCCGCGGCGCCACGTCGAGCACCGAGGACGACGTTATGTTGTCGCCCCCGAGCTTCATCAGCTCGACCTTGGCGTCCCCGTTGCGCGTCACGACGCCGGTCGCACCGTCCGGCGACACGGCGATGTGACTGAGCAGCGTCTTCGCCTCCATCAGCGGCACCGTCTTCACCAGCTTCACGTCCTTGCCGTCGATCGACAGGATCGAGATCGAGCCCGCCATGCGATTGGCCACGTAGGCGCGCTTGCCGTCCCTGGTGATGGAGATGCCGGCGGCACCGGGGCCGGTATTCAGCGTCCCGAGAATCTTGCGGTCCTTGAGATCGACCACGGTCACGCGATCGTCGGGCACCAGCTTGGTCGGGTCGGCCGGATCGATCTTCGACGAGGAAGCGATCAGCGCGATCGATTCGTCCGGTGTGATCGCGACCGAGAGCGGCGGCCCGACGACGCTGCCCGGCACGTTGGACACGGTGCCCACGACCTTCACCGGCAGGGCGCCGAGATCGAGGATCGTCGCCGTGTCGGGCGTCGGATTGGGGAGATTGCGATTGACGCCGTTCTCCTGGACGATCTTGTGATCGTTCGAGGACACGGCGATCTGCGCCTGCGCGGCGCCGAGACTCAACGCAACGCAAACGCCGGCGATGACGGTATTTCGCATGCGATTTCCTCCAGGGCCGGCTCCTTGGTGGAGCTTCGTGCCGTGGAGGACCCTAGCGCCTGCCCGACGCGTGCGAAATCAAATTTCCGTATTCCGCCCGCGCGGTATCAGACAATTCCGAGCGCGTGCTTATAGACGTCGAGCAGCGTTTCCTGCTCGGCCCGGTCGGCGGCATCCATGGAGCGCAGGGAGATGATCTTGCGCATGGTCTTGACGTCGTAGCCGACGCCCTTGGCCTCGCTGTAGACGTCCTTGATATCGCCGCCAATGGCCTTGCGCTCTTCCTCGAGCTTCTCGATGCGCTCGACAAAGGCCTTCAGGCGGTCTGCGGAGATCGGGCCGGCCTTAACCTTCTTGGAAATGTCGCTGCCGTCCGGCATGTCCCTACTCCTTGCTCTCGACCGCCGGACCATAGGGGGAGCGGACCGGTCGGCTCAATGACGACGATGTAATGAATGATGGGGATAACGGGGACGGGACTACGATGCCCGCACTGCCAGCACTACCCGTGGCTGGCATGCGCCTTGTCAAAGGCCTTCTTCCGCTCGCCCGAGGCTTCCTTCTGGTGCCTGGCCTTCCAGTCTTCGTAGGGCATGCCGTAGACGATCTCGCGGGCCTTCGGATCGGCGATCTCGATGCCCTGCTTGCCCGCTTCCTCGCGATACCAGCGCGACAGGCAGTTCCGGCAGAAACCGGCAAGGTTCATCAGGTCGATGTTCTGGACGTCGGTGCGCTCCTGCAGGTGCGACACCAGGCGCCGAAAGGCGGCGGCCTCAAGTTCGGTGCGGGTCTTGTCGTCCATGATGCTCTCCTGAACCACAGGCTAAAGGCGTGTCCGGGGATATAGGCTCAGGCCGCAGTATAAACCAGCCGGGAGCGGCGAGTTCGGCGCATGGACCCGGCCCTCCTTGAGATGATGCGGCAGCAGGTGGCTGTGCGGCCCGGCCGGCGAACGGCCACCCGGCGGCGGGATCGGCTGATGGACTTCGAGCGTCGCCAGCGCCGAGGCGAAGATGCGTGTCGGACTGGCCTTGCCGATCGCGGGGCCCGCCGGATTGTCCGTCGTCAGCAGCGGCTTGCCGACCCCGGCATCGAGCGCGCGGCGCGTCTCCGCATCGTCCTCGCGCAGCCGCACCAGCATGTCGATGTGCGGCACGCCGATGCCGAGATCGAAAGTCAGCTTGTCGACCGCGTGGATCACCGTGCGCCCGCTCGCGGGCCGCGCCGAGCAGAAGGCGATCTCGCGCGTGCGGCCATTGTCGTCGATCAGGGCGAAAGCCGTGACATCGGCGAGGTCGCCGACGCGCAGGCCGCCGCGCCGGCTCGACACCGACAGCGCCTCCGCATCGACGACGAGATCGGGCTCGCCCTCATCATACTGGAACTCGCCGATGGCGCCCCAGGTCCCGACGCTCCAGCCGTTGGCTGCCTCGGCGAGATGACGCCGGACCAGCTCGCGTGGCTCTTCGGAGAGCTCGACACATTTCATGACAGCGCCTTTCGAACAGCCGAGGAAATTGCCGGGGCCAGCCGTCGTCCCCAGGCCCGTGCCTCCTCCGTCGTACCGATGAGATCCTGCCGGACTTCCAGCGAGCAATGCGGCAGGGCGCGCGGCCGTGCATGGGCGGTCAGCGTGTATTCGTAGGAGGCGCGCGCCGAATAAGGCTCGTTGTCGCCAACCACGAGGGACTCGTCACCCCGCAGCTCGGCCAGCAGCGGCTCAGGCAGGCGCGGATCGTCGTTCCACAGCACGCCGACATGCCACGGCCGGTCGAAGCCGTTCATCGAAGGCGTGAAACTGTGCATCACCAGCATGCAGACTTGCCGGCCGCCCTCGGTCATTGCATCGAGCAGCCGGTCGACTTCGCGATGGTAGGGCCAGAAGCAGGCTTCGGCTCGGGCGTCGACCTGCTCCTTCGTCAGACCCTTGTTGGCGGGCACGACGGTCTTGTCGCTGACCTCGGGCGTCGAGCCTTCGCCGCCCGGCCAACGATTGCAGTCGATCACCAACCGGGAATAACCGGATGAGACCAGTGGCGCGTCGAGCGTCTTGGCCAGTTCAATTGCCGCATCGAGCCCGCCGATGTCCCAGCCGATGTGCCGCGCCAGCTCGCTCGCCGGAATCCCGAGATCGCCCAGCGCCTGCGGCACCGCATTGCTGGCATGATCGCAGAGCAGCAACAGCGGTGCCTGGCCCTGTTCATTGAAGACGGAAAACGGCGGCGGATCGCCCGGCCGGAGCAACGGTTGCATCGCGCCCCTATAGTGCGAAGATCGGGCAAATGAAAGATGCCGACGCCCGCGCCCTGCTGCGCGCCCTGTTCGATGCCGCCCTCGCCGCCGCTCGTCCCGCCACCTGCCTTGCGCCCTACATCGCCGGGCTCCGGCCGCCCAAGGGCCGCACCATCGTGATCGGCGCCGGCAAGGCGAGTGCCGCCATGGCGCGCGCCGTAGAGGACCAGTGGCCGCATCCGCTCGAAGGTCTGGTCGTCACGCGCTACGGCTACGGCGAGACTTGTAGGCGCATCGAGATCGTCGAAGCGGCGCATCCCGTGCCCGACGACAAGGGCCGCGAGACCGCCGGCCGCATCTACGAGCGCGTGCAGGGGTTGAGCGCCGACGATCTGCTGCTCTGCCTGATCTCGGGCGGCGCCTCGGCCCTTCTCGCCCTGCCGGCGGAAGGCCTCACCTTGAACGACAAGCAGGAGGTCAATCGCGCCCTGCTGAAGTCCGGCGCCAACATCGTCGAGATGAACACGGTGCGAAAGCATCTCTCCGCGATCAAGGGTGGTCGGCTCGCCATCGCCGCCCAGCCGGCCCGCGTTCTTTCGTGGCTGATCTCCGACGTGCCCAACGACGATCCCGGCGTGATCGGCTCGGGTCCCACCGTCGCCGACAAGACGACGTTCGCCGATGCGCTCGCCGTGCTGGCGAAGTACAAGATCGACCCGCCGGCTGCGGTGCTCAGGCATCTGCAGGAAGGCGCCGCCGGCCGCATCGAGGAGACACCGAAGCCCGGCGATCCGCGTCTCGCCAATGTCGAAACGATCATGGTGGCGACCCCTCAGCGCTCGCTCGAAGCTGCCGCCGCCGTCGCCAAGGAACGCGGCGTGGAAGTCGTCATGCTGGGCGACAATCTCGAGGGCGAGGCTCGTGAACTCGGCGCGGAGCATGCGCGGCAGGCCATCGAGAGGGCGAAGCGCGGCGGCAAGCCGGTGGCGATTCTGTCCGGCGGCGAAACCACCGTCACGGTGCGCGGCAAGGGCCGGGGCGGCCGCAACGTCGAATATCTGCTGGCGCAGGCCATCGCGGCCAATGGCGCGCCGGGAATATGGGGCCTCTCGGCCGATACCGACGGCGTCGACGGCGCCGAGGACATCGCCGGCGCCATCTTCACGCCCGATACGCTTGCCCGTGCGCGCGCCAAGGGCCGCGATCCGCAGGCCATGCTCGACGAGAATGACGGGCACGGCTTCTTCGAGCTGCTGGGCGACGGCCTGATCACCGGGCCGACGCGGACCAACGTCAACGACTTCAGGGTCACCTTGATCGCGCCATGACGACCTATCCCGGTTCCTGCCATTGCGGCTCCGTCACCTTCACCCTCACCTCGGACAAGAGGCCGGAGGAGATGCGGGTCGGCCGCTGCGCCTGCAGCTTCTGCCGCCGCCACGGCGCCCGCACGATGGGAGATCCGTCGGGGCGCGTGGAGTTCCGCAGTACCTCGGGCGCCCTCTCGCGCTATCGCTTTGGCCTGGGCATCACCGACTACCTGCTCTGCGCCAAATGCGGCGCCTATGTCGGCGCGGTGATGCCCGAGGAAAACGGCGCCATCGGCATCGTGAACGTTAACGCGCTCGATATCCGCGACACCTTCGATGCTGCACCGCCGTTGCATCACTATGACGGCGAGGACGAGGCCCGGCGGCGCTCGCGGCGCCGAAAGTTCTGGATGCCAACGACCGTCATCGCCTAACGTCGGATCATGACCCTGCCTGCCATGCATGCGCATCCCCATAGGCCTCATGCTGAGGAGGCTGCGAAGCAGCCGTCTCGAAGCATGGGAACAAGCAGTGCGTGCGTGCCCATGCTTCGAGACGGTCGCTGCGCGACCTCCTCAGCATGAGGTTTTGTTTAGTTGACCCGTTGAAAAAGCGAGGCCGGTAGTGGCTGTACTCGGAGTGATCGCCGACGATTTTACCGGCGCAACCGACATCGCGGGCATGCTCGTCAAAGGCGGCATGCGCACGATCCAGACCATCGGCGTGCCGGCAAAGGGCACCATCCCCGACGACGTCGATGCCGTCGTCGTCGCGCTGAAGACACGGTCAATCCCCGCGGCCGATGCGGTCGCACAATCGCTCGACGCGCTGAAGGCGCTGCAGGCGGCGGGCTGTGTCCGTTTCTTCTTCAAATACTGCTCGACCTTCGACTCGACCGACGCCGGCAATATCGGCCCGGTGGGCGATGCGCTGCTCGACGCGCTGAAGGCGAAGCAGGCGATCTACTGCCCCGCCTTTCCGGTGAACGGCCGCACCATCTTCTTCGGCCATCTCTTCGTCGGCGACGTGCTCCTGTCCGACTCGCACATGAAGCACCATCCGCTGACGCCGATGACGGATGCCAGCCTGGTGCGCGTGCTGGCTCGGCAGACGCCGCACAAGGTCGGCCTCGTCGCGCTGAAGCAGGTCCAGTCCGGTTCGGCCATCCTGCGCGAATCGCTCGACAGACTCGCCGCCGACGGCGTGCGCCATGTTGTGGTCGATGCCGTGGCCGACACCGACCTCGGCATCATCGGCGAGGCGATCGGCGACGACACGTTGGTCACGGGCGGTTCGGGCGTCGCGCTCGGCCTGCCCGCCGCCTATCGCCGTCGTGGCCTGATGGCTCATCGTTCCGGCGCCGATACGCTGCCGAAGATCGAAGGCGCCGCCGCCGTGCTGGCCGGCTCCTGTTCCGCGGCCACGCTCGGCCAGATCGCCGCCTTCAAGGGCGCGCACATGGCCCTCGACACGGATGCGATCTGCCGCGGCGAGGACGTCGCCGGCAAGGCGCTGGACTGGACCAAGGGCAAGCTGGGCCACGGCCCCATACTTTTGTCGGCCAGCGACAAGCCCGAGGCGGTGAAGGCCCTGCAAGCCAGGTACGGCGTCGAGAAGTCGAGCCAGGCGATCGAGAAGACGATGGCGGCGCTGGCACGCGGCCTCGTCGCCGCGGGCGTCGGCCGGCTCGTCGTCGCCGGCGGCGAGACCTCGGGCGCCGTCGTGAGCGCGCTCGACGTCACGGCGCTGCGCATCGGCCCCGAGATCGATCCCGGCGTGCCGTGGACGGCTTCGGTCGGCGCCAGGCCGATCCTGCTTGCGCTGAAGTCCGGCAATTTCGGCGCGCCCGATTTCTTCACCAAGGCATTCGACAAACCATGAGCACCGCGGAAACCAATATGCGCGAGCAGATCTGCGCGCTGGGCGCCAAGCTCGCCGCGCGCGGCCTCTGCCCCGGCACCTCCGGCAACATCAGCGCCCGCGTGGCCGATGGCTGGCTGATGACGCCGACCAACTCGTCGCTGGGCGAACTAGAGCACGGCCAGCTCTCGAAGATCGATCTCTCCGGCAAGCATGTCGCGGGCGATCCACCGACCAAGGAAGCGCTGCTGCATCGCTCGGTCTACGACGTGCGGCCAAAGGACGGCGCCATCGTGCATCTCCATTGCACCCACGCCGTGGCAATCTCCTGCCTCGATCCGTCGTGCCACCACAATGCCGAGACGACGCTGCCGCCGATCACGCCCTACTTCGTGATGAGGGTCGGCAAGCTGCCGCTGGTCCCCTACTTCAAGCCGGGCGACCCGAAGCTCGCCGACGCCATCCGCGATTATGCCAAGGGCCATCGCGCTGTGCTGCTGGCCAACCATGGCCCGGTCGTCGCCGGCACCTCCCTGTCGGCGGCCTCCGCTTCGATCGAGGAGCTGGAGGAAACGGCCAAGCTCCACCTGCTGCTGCAGGGATTCAAACCTCGCCTCCTGTCGGATGCAGAAGTGCGCGACGTCGAAGAAGCCTACCCTTCCTGATCGGACTAGAAGCATGCCCAAGCTCGCCGCCAATCTCTCGTGGATCTACCAGGAGGTGCCGTTCCTGCAGCGCTTCGGCGCCGCGGCCGCGCATGGCTTCAAGGCCGTCGAGATCCTGTTTCCCTACGAGGCGCCGGCGGCCGAGATCGCCGCCGAGCTGAAGAAGCACAAGCTCACGCAGGCGCTGTTCAACCTGCCGCCGGGCGACGCCAGCAAGGGCGAGCGTGGCCTCGCCGCCCTGCCCGGCCGCGAGGCGGAGTTCGAGGCCGCCATCGACAAGGCGCTGGAGTACGCCCAGGTGCTGGAGTGCCGGACCCTGCACGTCATGTCGGGCATGATCGCGCCCGGCGCCGACGTGAAGGCGATGCACCGCACCTTCGTCTCCAACCTCAGGAAGATCTGCGACCGCACGGCCAGCAAGGGCATTACCATCGTGCTGGAGCCGATCAACCATCGCGACATTCCGGGCTACTTCACCAACACGACCGACCAGGTGAAGGCGATCATCGAGGAAGTCGGCGCGCCGCACCTGCGCCTGCAGCTCGACCTCTATCACCTGCAGGTGACAGAGGGTGACCTGCAGAAGCGGACCGAGCGGCTGTTCCCGATCACCTCGCACGTGCAGATCGCCGGCAATCCCGATCGCAACGAGCCTGATATCGGCGAGGTCAATCATGTCTACCTGCTCGATGTGCTCGATCGCCTCGGCTACGACGGCTATGTCGGCCTTGAGTATAAACCCAGGACGACGACCGGTGCCGGTCTCGGCTGGGCCGCGAAATACGGCATCAAGGCCTGATCCATGACCGACAAGAACACACCCGTCGTCGCGTTCGTGGGCCTGGGCTCGATGGGCCTCGGCATGGCGAAGAACCTGCTGAAGCACGGCCACAAGGTGATTGGCGTCGATCCCAGCGCCGCCGCGCGCGAGGCCTTCGTGGCGGCGGGCGGCACCGCGGCGGCGTCTCCAGCCGAGGCTGCGAAGACGGCGGACGTCGTGGTCGTCGCGGTCGTCAACGCCCAGCAGGTCGAGACCGTCCTCTATGGCGAGGGCGGCGCCGTTGCCTCCCTGCGCAAGGGCGGGCTTGTCATGCAGTGCGCCACCTGCCCCGCCGCCTTCGTCCGCAAGCTCGACGAGCGCCTGGCGGCAACCGGGCACGAGTTGCTCGACGCGCCGATGTCCGGCGGACGGGCGCGCGCGGAATCGGGTGAACTCACGTTCATGTCCTCGGGCAACGCGGGCGCCTACGCCGCCGCCGAGTCGATCCTGTCGGCCACCTCGGCGAAGGTGTTCCGGCTCGGTGACAAGGCCGGCATCGGCTCTCTGGTGAAGACGGTGAACCAGCTCCTGGCCGGTGTTCACATCGCCACGGCCGCCGAGGCGATGGCGCTCGCCGCCAAGGCCGGCGCCGATACGCGCGCGGTCTATGAAGTCATCTCGGCCAGCGCCGGCAATTCCTGGATGTTCGGCAACCGGGTGCCGCACATGCTCGACGACGATTATTCGCCGCTCTCCGCGGTCGAGATCTTCGTGAAGGATCTCGGTCTGGTGCTCGACACCGGCCACGAGCTGCGCCTGCCGTTACCGCTGGCCGCCGCCGCCCACCAGCTCTTCATCGCCGCGGCCGGCGCCGGTCACGGCAAGCTGGATGACGCCGCCGTCGTCAAGGTTTACGAAGCGGCAGGTGACTTCAAAGTGTCGTCCCCTTTGAAGTAGACTGGGGACATGCGCCGCAATCGATTCACCAAGATCGTCGCCACACTTGGCCCCTCTTCCTCCAGCAACGAACGCCTGCGAACCCTGTTCGAGGCCGGCGCCGACGTCTTCCGGCTGAACTTCAGCCACGGCCAGCACGAAGACCATCGCAAGCGGGTCGCGCAGCTCCGCGCGCTCGAAAAGGAATACAAGCACCCGATCGCGATCCTGATGGACCTGCAGGGCCCCAAGCTGCGCCTCGGCACCTTCGCCAAGGGCCCGATGGAGCTGAAGAAGGGCCAGAAGCTGCGCTTCGACATGGACCCGACGCCCGGCACCGCCAAGCGCATTCCCCTGCTCCATCCGGAGATCTTCAAGGCCGCGAAGCCCGACGGCCTGCTGCTGGTCGACGACGGCAAGGTCCGGCTGCGCATCGTCAGCCACGACGCCGAGACGATCGACACCGTGGTCGAGGTCGCCGGCACGATCAGCGACCGCAAGGGCGTCAACCTGCCCAACCTTGTCCTGCCGATGTCGCCGATGACGCCGAAGGATCACAAGGACCTGGTGTTCGGCCTGTCGCTAGGCGTCGACTGGGTCGCCCTCTCCTTCGTCCAGCACGCCAACGACATCGCCGAGCTCAAGAAGCTGGTCGCCGGCCGAGCCGCCGTGATGGCCAAGCTCGAGAAGCCGCAGGCCATCGAGCATCTCGACGAGATCATCGAGCAGAGCGACGGCATCATGGTCGCGCGCGGCGATCTCGGCGTCGAGATGCCGCCCGAGGCGGTGCCGCCGCTGCAGAAGCGCATCCTCGCCGCCTGCCGCGCCGCCGGCCGTCCGACCATCGTCGCGACGCAGATGCTGGAGTCGATGATCCATTCACCGACGCCGACGCGCGCGGAAGTGTCCGACGTGGCCACCGCCGTCTATGACGGCACGGATGCCGTCATGCTTTCAGCCGAGTCCGCGTCGGGCGACTATCCGATCGAGGCGGTCACGATCATGGACCGCATCCTGAGAAGCGTCGAAGGCGACCCGCTTTACCGCCGCCTGATGGATGCCAGCCGTCGCGAGCCCGAGGCGACGACAGCCGATGCGATCAGCGCCGCCGCGCGCCAGTGCGCCCATACGCTGTCCGCCGCTGCAATCGTCACCTACACCAACACCGGCTCGACGACGCTGCGCGCCGCCCGCGAGCGGCCCGACGTGCGCATCCTGTGCCTGACGCCCAATCTCGACACGGCACGGCGCATGACTCTCACCTGGGGTGTCCTTCCGGTGCAGACCGAAGACGCTCACAATTTCGCCGACATGGTCCAGCGCGCGGTGCGCATCGCCCGCCAGCAGGATATCGCCAAGGAAGGCGAACGACTGGTCGTCACCGCGGGCGTCCCGTTCGGCACGCCCGGCGCCACCAACATCCTGCGCATCGCCTACGTCTGACGTATCGGCCGCAGCGCACGGCCCCCGCACGATCTCCCGCGAGGGATGATCGCCGAGGCGTCGCCGTATGCTCTCGTGAAGACACAACGAGAGGTTCCATGGCCCGCCGCAATTTCGCCACCGTCGACGCCGTTCTCATCGCGATCTGCATCGTGATCTTTGCCGGCGGCGTCCTCGCGCAGACCGGTGCGCCCTTCACGTCGGCTCAGCCTGCTGCCACCGGCCTCGCAGGAGACAAGCCGTGAAGCGCCGCCGTCTCTCGCTCGGCTGGATCGACTTCCTGGTCATCGCCGCGTCCATCCTGACCTTTGCGGCGGTCGCCGGCGCCACGATCGGACACGGCTGACACAATCGATCTTGGTATCGCCTCAGTCCCGTCCCGCGACCGGCTGAAACTGGAATCATAAGAGCCATTCCAGCCCAGACGAAACTTCAAGAGGCCATCATGAAAAACGGCCAGACCAAGCCCCGGGCCATCGCCATTCCTTACGAGTATCGCCGGATGCGTTTCTCCTGGGTCGATCTGCTGGTCGTCGTTGCCGCCGTGCTCACCCTCGCGGCCGTCGTCAATGCCGCGACGGGCCACGCCAAGGCAGCGCCCGCGTCCAAGTCGTCCCTGATCGCGCCGGAAGTCAGTCAGCTTCCGAACGACACGGACCTGATCAAGGCCCGCATCCGCCTGGCCACGGGCCTGTAGGGTCCGCGATTACGTCTTGAGGCGCCTTGCCCGACGGCGGACTTGGCGACCTTTCCTGTCTGCCAGTGTCGCTTGTCGCTTCGCCTTTGGACATGGCGACATCATAGGCTTCCTCGAACCACTCGATGCGCTTCTCATGCGCGCCCAGTATCGGGGAGTCGTCAAACTGATGGGCGATCGTCTGCAGCTGCTCGCAGGCTCGGTGATCTTCGTCGCCGATCTGCTTTGTGAAGTGACGGACGAGATGCGCGCGGATCACGTCCGAGAACGGGCGCGTCCAACGGTCGAGTGCCCGCTCCTTCGCCGGGAATCCCGTCTGGAATATCCACGATGCATACTTTGTCTGGCCCGAAGATATCGGCGCGAACAGCTGCACGTGGCAAAACCAGTAGGGTCGTGCGTTGAAAATGGAAACGGCAAGATTTGGAAAGATATTGAAGATGCGATAACCGCTTGGAACGTAGCGGTTGTCCCGGCACGCCGCCGACATCGAACCAAGCGTGTCGTTGTGGCCCGTGAAGTGTGCGCTATGCATGCCAAAGCGGAAGTAGGCAATTTCGCTGTTGTTCGCGTAGCGCTTTTTCCGATGGATTGCGACGTTGTGGTAGTCGTCCAGCGTGATTTCCACCGGCAGTTTCCAGTTGGCGGCAACTTGGCCATCCAAACGCTGTGGACGCGCGGGCATCGTGCACATCGCTTCGAGGATGGGGAAGCCTTCGCCGAGATAGTCCTTGAGGTTTTCCGGTCTGTTCCCCCCTTGAAACCGGCCGAAGATCAGGGAGCCGCAGGTAGCAATGTCCAGGGCGACCAGTTTCGCCGCGACGTTGCCTGGGTGTGTGCCGAACAGTTCCAGACAATTGGGGATCCCGACCGCATCCCCGTCTCGATTGTAGTGCCAATGGTGAAAGCCACAGACTATCGGGCCGTTACCCTTGTCGGACAATCGCAAGGGAAAGAACCGGTGCGCACAGCGATTCTCGAATCCCCTGATCGTGTCGCCAAATCTCTGCACGAAAACCGACCGACCGCCCAAGGTCGTGCGAAACCAGTCTCCATCCTTCTTCAGGTCCGGAGTAATCCCGAGAAGCGTCCAGCAATGCCCCAGCATGGCCTGCTCTTCCCTGAACGCCCTGTCGTCGGTAAAGGCGCGGGCCCAGTCGGGTGAGATATTCGCTCCTCGACCGGGCCTCGGCGCGTTGGCGGTGCCATGGCGATTGCTGTTGACCAGCCAGTACTCGGTTTGCGCCACCCGGGCGGCAATGGGACCACCGTCGCCCACCTCAGCGGGAAGGACAAAGGAAAACGCGAACTTGCCGTCGCCGATGCCGGCACCCGCCAGATCCGAACGAAACGTATCGGCACGCACGACACCGACAAGGGTGCCGCCCGCATGGATTTCAACGAAGAGCCGCTCGCGAGGACGACTGCTGTCCTGCGCCCAACCATGGACCATCCCATCGCGCAGTGTATCGAGCTGCCCGCGATATCGAGATCGTTTCAGAAAGTCGAACGCTCGTACCAAAGTGGCATGCCTCGGATCGCGTTGCGGTCCGCGAGCGTAGGGCAGACCGCAGGGCTGCGACAAGATAAGGACCAACTCTCCGTCGGTTCGCCTGGCTCCCGGGCTCTAAGCCTTCGGGCGCATGTCGATGACGCGCCGCGCCTTGCCCAACGATCGCTCGATCGTCCCCGGCGCGACAATCTCGACATCGGCCGACAGGCCGCACATGCCTTTCAGTCTCAGGGTCAGTTCGACGGCCGACTGAAGCCGGGCCGCGTGCTCTCGATCCTGCCTTGCCTCGACACGCACCAGCAGGTCGTCGAGCGCCCCGGTCCGCGTGAGTTCGATGACGTAGTGGCCGCTCAGCGCCGGATCGCGCAGGATCTGCTCCTCGACCTGGCTCGGGAACAGATTGACGCCGCGCACGATCAGCATGTCGTCGCTGCGGCCGGTGATCTTGGCCATGCGCCGCATCGCCGTGACCGAGCCTGGCATCAGCCGCGTCAGGTCGCGCGTACGGTAGCGGACGACCGGCATCGCCTCCTTCGACAGCGTCGTGAATACCAGCTCGCCCGGCTCACCCTCGGCAACCGGCCGGCCGGTCACGGGATCGACGATCTCGGGATAGAAATGATCCTCCCAGATCGTGGGGCCGTCCTTGGTCTCGACGAACTCGCAGGCGACGCCCGGCCCCATCACTTCGCTGAGGCCGTAGATGTCGACGGCGTCGATGCCCAGCCGGCGTTCGATCTCCGCCCGCATCCCCTCGGTCCAGGGCTCGGCCCCGAAGATGCCGATGCGCATCGCCGTGTCGCGCGGGTCGAGTCCCTGACGCTCGAATTCGTCGGCGATCGCCAACATATATGATGGCGTCATCAGCACGATCCTCGCGCCGAACTCGCGGATGAGCTGGACCTGCCGCTCGCCGAAGCCGCCCGACATCGGCACGACCGTGCAGCCGAGCCGCTCCGCGCCGTAATGCGCGCCGAGGCCGCCCGTGAACAGCCCGTAGCCGTAGGCATTGTGAATGATGTCGCCGGGCCGCGCGCCGCCCGCAAACAGCGAGCGCGCCATCAGGTCGCCCCAGGTCGCGATGTCCTTCGCCGAATAGCCCACCACTGTCGGCCGGCCGGTCGTGCCGCTCGACGCATGGACGCGGACGCAGCGTTCGCGCGGGATCGCCAGCATGCCGTAGGGATAGGCGTCGCGCAGGTCGCCCTTCTCGGTGAAGGGAAAGTGCGCGAGATCGTCGAGGGTCCTGAGTTCCTGCGGATGAACGCCCGCCGCCTCGCACTTGGCGCGATACGGCGCCTGGTTCTCGTAGGCATGGCGAAGGGTGGCGCTCAGCCGCTCGAGCTGCAGCGCCCGCAGCGCGTCGAGCGACATCGCGAATTCGGGGAACGGCATCCCGGTCATTTGCCGTCGAAGCCCAGACGGCGATAGGCATAGCCGAGGCCGATCAGCGCCGCGCCGAGACCGAGGAACGAGAAGACGCGCAGCAACCCCTGCAGCCCCGCCATGTCGATCAGGAACACCTTGGCGACGACGATGCAGACCAGCGCCATCCCGGCATGCCGCAGCGCCGCGGCCTGCCGCAGGAAGCCCAGCGCCAACAGGGCGACACCGAACAGCAGCCAGACGATCGAGTAGGCATAGAGCTCCAGGCCATGCGCCTCGAAGCCACGCCGCTCGAAGCCCGGATCGAAGACGTGGCGCACCTCGAACGAGACATAGGCGAAGGCCAGGATCGAGGCGACGCCACCCACGACCATGTCGAGCCGCCGGTCGGGCTCGACGCCGTCCACCCAGCGCCGTGCCAGCGCCGCCAGGGCGGCCGGGACGGCATAGGCCAGCAGCAGCCCGTTGAGGATCGGCAGGCGGCCGACATCGGCCGGCTCGACAACCGGATTTGCGAGCAGCACCTGCAGGAAGATCACCACCACGGCCGCAAGCGAGCCGCTCAGGCGCCATGCCCACAGGGTTACGACGTCGCCGTCGAGGCGCGTCTTCCACAGGGCCGCCAGGGCGAAGGCGCCCCAGACGAGGATGTAGAAGGCGCGCTCCATGAAGCTGGCGTCGGGCATCATCATCGTCGTCGGCTGGAAGAGGCTGCGCACCTCGAGCGTCAGCAGCACGAAGACCAGCAAAGCGGCGGCGGCCTCAACCGAACGGACGAGGCGCACGTCGCCGGTGGGCCGCAGGAAGCGCAGCGCCACGACCAGGGCGGCGATCGAGATGCCGTAGCCCCACAGCATCCAGTTGAAGATGGGCGTGAGCCCGATCGGATACTTCAGGATCTCCGGATTGACGACGAACCGCACCACCACGATGGCGAGAAGCGGCCAGCACAGCCGGCGCAGGGTCACCAGGCCGAGCTGCGCCGAGATGGCGGCGACCGCGGCCAGCTCGACCGCGTAGGCAACGGTGATCCATTCGCGATTGAGTTCGAGCGGGATGGCCGCGCCGATGAAGAAGGTCACGCCCGCCGCCAGGAAACCCAGCGCCTCGGTGGCGCCCGGCATCGTCTCGCGCCAGCGGGTGAGGCGCTCGGCGCCCACGAAGAACGGCACGGCGAGACCGACGCTGATCAGGCCCCACGGCATGCCCGCAGACGGGCCACGCAGCACGTACCAGGCGAACAGGAAATGCGAGAGCGCCGCCGACACGGACAGCGCCGCCCAGAAGCCCGGCCGCGGCGCGTTCCACAGCAGCGCGAAAGCCGCCGCCGCGTAGAGACCGCCGAAGCCCGTCACGAGCCAGCCGAAGCGGCCGTCGTTCCAGTCGGCCGGCACGCCGCTCGCCGTCCACCACCACAGCGCCAGCGCCGCCAGCGAAAGGATCGGCGCAAGCCCGCCCACGAACTGGAAGCGCGGCGTCCAGCGCGCGAAGGCGAGAATGCCGATGCCGTGCACGGCCAGCGCCAGCCAGCCCGCCGTCTGCGCGCCGCCATCCTGCGCGATTGCCAGCACCATCAGGCCGCCGGTGACGGCCAGCGAGGCCCAGACCAGGGCCAGCACGTCCTTGGGCGGATTCTCGCTTTCCTGCATGCGCCGCCAGGTCGCCCACACGAACAGGCCGGCGATCGCCACCAGGAAGAGCCCGACCCAATGCAGCTCCGGCTGGTCGGGATCGGCCAGCATCCAGATCACGGTCCACAGCGCCGAGCCCGCGAGCACCCCCCAGCCCAGCACCCACCAGCCGCGCATCCGGATGACCGTGAGGGTGCCGGCGGCAATGGCCAACAGGTAGCCGAAAAGGATGGGCGTGTTCGGTTGCTCGCTGCCGATGATCGCCGGGCTGAGAAAGCCACCAACAAAGGCGAGCGCCGCGACGAAGATGCCGTAGCGCAGGGAGAGCGTGATGGCGAAAGCCGTGAGCGCCGCGGCCCCGCCGCCCGCCGCGACCTTGGAGATCATTCCGTACAGCGCCACCGCCGACAGCAGGGAGCCGTAGAGAGCCGCGACACCGGCCGCAGCCAGCGCCTGCGAAACGCGATCGTCGCGCGGTCGCAGCCGCTCCGCGCCCGCGATCAGGGCGAAGCCGAACAGGGCCGCGAGGATCACGCGCACCTCGGGCGAAAGGTAGCCCTCTTCAATCGAGTAGCGGACGAGGAAGATGGCGGCGAGCGCAAGGGTGATCGCGCCCACCCACAGGAAGGCACGCGCCCCGAGACGCTGTTCCCAGCCGGCGTTTACCGGCTCGACGGGCTGGACGACGGTTGGCGGCATCGACGTCGCCGCAGCAACCGGTAGATCAGCGCCGATGACGATCGTCTCGGGTTCGGCCTGAGGCGGCGCCTCCGGTTCCGGTTCCGGTTCCGGCACGAACGGCGGAGCGGCGAGAGGTGGCAACACCGGCTGTTGGCCCGACGCAGCGATCTCGCGCCTGAGGGTTGCCACGTC
>JAKFVZ010000030.1 GCA_021732965.1 Reyranella sp. | reverse complement strand
GAGCCCGTCGACATGCTGCTGGTGATGGCGGCCGACGTCTCGCGCAGCGTCACTCAATCCAAGTTCAAGCTCCAGCGCGAAGGCGCGGCGGCCGCTATCACCCATCCCGACGTGGTGCGGGCCATCACCTCGGGCCCGAACCGGCGTATCGCAATCTGCTTCGTCGAATGGGCGTCCACCAACATGCAGGCCGTGGTCATCGACTGGATGGTGATCGGCGACGGTGCCTCGGCGCGTCTCTTCGGCGACAAGCTGATCGAAAGCCCACGCTCGTTTGCCGGCAGCACCTCGATCAGCGCTGCCATCGACTTTGCGGTAGGCCTGTTCGAGCGCGCGCCGTTCGTGGCGGACCGCAAGGTCATCGACGTGTCCGGCGACGGCAACAACATCGGCGGGCGCCTGATTACCGACGCCCGCGACGATGCCGTCGCGCGCAACATCACGATCAACGCACTGGTGATCCTGACGCCGATCGAGGAGGCGTTCCGACCCGAGCACACCAACCCGCCCGGCGGCCTCGAGAAGTACTTTCAGGAAAACGTCATCGGCGGCCCCGGCGCCTTCACGATCGTCGCCGAGAACCATGGCACCTTCGGCCGGGCGATGACCAAGAAGCTGATCCAGGAGATCGCGGGCCTGCCGCGCTCCCGGTTTGCGTCTGCGGACTGACTACTCCGCCGTTGCGCCCGACGCCTTGATGATGGGCAGCCACAGAGCCTGATCGTCGGCGATCAGCTTGCGGGCGGCGGCGGGCGTGTCGGGCGGCAGGACCTCGAAGCCCTGGACGAGGAGCTTCTCCTTCACCTGCGGCATCTGCGCGATGCGGCCGATCTCGGTGTTGAGGCGCGCCACGATGGGAGCGGGCGTGCCGGTCGGCACCGCGAAACCCAGCCAGGTCGCGACGACGAAGTCGGGCACGCCCGCCTCCATCATGGTCGGCACGTCGGGCATGATGGCCGAACGGTCCTTGGTCGTGACGGCAAGCGCCTTCAGCTTGCCGGCCTTGATCTGGCCGACCACGGTCGGGGCGTTGAAGAAGCCCATCGTCACCTCGCCATTGATCACCGCGAGCACGGCGGCCGGCGCGCCGCGATAGGGCACGTGCTGGAGCTTCACGCCGGTGCGCTGCTCGGTGATGACGCCCGACATGTGCAGGCTGCTGCCGACGCCGCTCGACCCGTAGGTGAGTTCGCCCGGCTTGGCGCGCGCCTGCGCGATCACGTCGGCGACGGTATTGGCGGGATTGGCGGTCGAGACGACCATCACGTTGGTCAGGATGCCGGTCGTGGCGATCGGGATGAGGTCCCGCAGCGGATCGTAGCCCGGCGACTTGTAGAGCCCCATGTTGAACACTGTCGCGCCCTGCGAGGTGAGCAGCAGCGTGTAGCCGTCGGCCGGCGCGCGGGCGCCCTCGGCCGTTCCCAGCAACCCGCCGGCCCCGCCCTTGTTGTCGATCACGACCGGCTGGCCCAGCGCCTTTGCTAGCTCCTCGCCGAAGGTGCGTCCGACGATGTCAGCGCCCGCTCCCGCGGCGAACGGGATGATCATGCGGATCGGGCGCTCGGGCCAATCGGCGGCCATCGCCGGGGCTGCTGCAAGCAGCAGTGCGCCCGTCAGGGCATGCCGGCGCGTCAGAGCCTGGCGTGGCGATCTCATGTCGGCTTCCTCCCCGAAGTGTCGTGCCTGGCGCTTTGGCGCTCTTGGGCCGAGCCGCTCCTGGCGGCCCGGCCATTGTGCCTGCTGCGGCTTACTTGTCGAGCCAGACATCCTCGAAGCGCGAGCCGTTGTAGAGGCTGTTCACCATCGGGCGGAAACCCTTCACGTGGGGATGCCAGCAGCTGCCCGAGGCGTTCCACATGATGATCGGACGGAAGCCCTCCTCGAGGATCTGCTTGTCGATTTCCCAGACGAGCTTCTTGCGCTTCTCGATGTCGCGCTCGGCCGACTGGATCGGGAAGAGCTTCTCGATCTCGGGATTGCAGTAGCCGACATAGTTGCGCTCCGACTTGCAAGCATAGTGCTCGAAGTAGGTCTGGTCCGGATCGTCGACGCCGTTGCCGGTGGTATTGAGGCCGATGGAGTAATCCTTGCGCGCGACCTTGTTGAACCACAAGGCGGTGTCGACCAGGTCGAGTTCGCCGTCGATGTAGATCTCCTTGAGCTGGTCGATCAGGATGACGGCCGGGTCTCGATAGAGCAGGTGGTTGCGGGTCGAGACCTTGAGCTTCAGCCTGTTGTCGGGCCCGAAGCCTGCCTTCTTCATGAGTGCCTGCGCCTCGGCGCGGTTCTTTGCGACGTCGGGCCCATAGCCCTGGACCTTGTCGAACATCTCCTTCGGCATGCCCCAGACGCCGCCGGGCGCCGGCTCCATGACGCCGCCGGCTTCGCCTGCGCCCTGAGCCAGGATGTCGATGAACGACTTGCGGTCGATGGTGAGCAGCATCGCGCGGCGGATGTCGGCATTGTCGAACGGCGGTGCCGTGCTGTTCACGATCAGGTTGGTGCTGTTGTTCATCGGCGCGACCTCGCAGACGGCACTGGAGGCCTGCGCCTTGATGTCCTTGAGCAGCGGGATGGTGACGGCATAGGGCGCCGTCATGTCGTAGCGGCCCGACACGAAGCCCAGCATGGCCGTGCCGCGGGCCGGCACGATCGGCATCTCGATGCCGTCGAGATAGGGCTTGCCCTTCTTGAAGTAGTCGGGATTGCGGACGAGCTTGACGATTTCCTTCTGCTTGAACTCGCCGAGCTTGAAGGGACCGGTGCCGATCGGCTTGGTGCGCATCTGCGCCGTCGGCACGTGGCAGGAATAGACGGGGCTGTAGCCCGAGGCGAGCAGGATCAGCAGCGAGGGCTGCGGCTGGCCGAGATGGAAGGTCACCTCACGGTCGCCGTTGGTCGTGACTTCCTGCAGGTTCCAGTACCACGAGGTGCGCGGGTTCTTGCGCAGCTTCTGGGTCTCGCTCTTGCCGGTGAGCATGTCCCAGGTGCACTTCACGTCGGCCGAAGTGAAGGGCTTGCCGTCGTGCCACTTCGCATTGCCGACCAGCTTGAAGGTCAGCTTCTTGCCGTCCTCGCTCCATGCCCAGCTTTCGGCGAGATCGGGCCGGATCGACTCCAGACTGTTCTGCGGAATCTGCTGATCGAACATGACGAGGTTGTTGTAGATCCCCATGAAGGGCACGACCGTGGAGGTCGTGGCTTCCTCGTGGATCGATGTGCTGGGCGGATTGTCCGCGATGTACATCTTGAGGGTGCCGCCGCTCTTCTGCGCGAGCGCCGGCGCCACCGACAGGCCGAGCGCCGCCACGGCGCCGAGAATTCCGACCGATAACCGCATGACTCCAAATCCTCCCATACCCATTGCCGGGAGGATGGCGCGATGCGGCGTCTCCGTCGAGAGGCCCGGTCCGGCTAGCGGATCATGGCGCGCAGTTTCGACGACATGAGATCTGCAGCGAGCACGAGGATCAGGATCACGATCACGCAGGCCGCCGTATCCTCGTAGGCGAAGAGCTTCATCGAGCTGATGAGTTCGAAGCCGATGCCGCCTGCGCCGACCATGCCCAGTACGGTCGAGACGCGGATGTTGGTCTCGAAGCGATAGAGCACGACACCGATCCAGGCGGGCAACACTTGCGGCAACACGCCGAACACGATGCGCTGCAAGGTGCCAGCACCGGCGGCGCGCAACGCATCGAGCGGACCCTCGTCGATCTCCTCGATCGCCTCGGCGAAGAACTTGCCCAGCATGCCGGCACCGTGCAGCGCGATAGCGAGCACGCCCGCGAAGGGGCCGAGGCCGACCGCGGCGACGAAGATCAGCGCCAGGATGATCTCGTTGATGCCGCGCATTACGTTCAGCACCTGACGCAGCCCGTGGAACACCCAGGAATAAGGCGAGAGATTTCGCGCCGCGAAGAAGCAGACCGGAAGCGCCAGCACGATGCCGAGCAACGTGCCCCACAGGGCGATCTGCACGGTCTCGATGGCAGGCTGCACCAGCTTCTGCATGAAGGCGAAGTTTGGTGGCAGCATGCGGCCGACGAAGTCGCCGATCCACGGCAGGCCGTCGATGAAGCCGGTGATGCTGAGGCGGGTGCCGAGGGCCGACCACCAGAGGATCGCGACCGTGGCGCCCAGGATCGGGAGCATGATCCACCAGCCGAGCGGACCGCGCGGCTTGTTGACGACGAATTGCAGGGACATTGCTAGGCCCTCCCTTCGACGGAGGCGTTGGTTGCCGCGAGCGCGATCTCGGCTTCAGCCGCGGTGCGGCGGCGCTCGGTGAGGCGCTGGGCCGCGTCGAGCACGTTGGGGTCGTCGAGGCCGGGATAGATGCTGCGAATCACGTCGCCGCTGACGCCTGCCGGGGCGCCGTCATAGACGACCCGGCCGGACGACAGGCCCACGACTCTCTCGGCGAACTCCAGCGCGTAGTCGATCTGGTGGAGATTGCAGAGGACGGCGATGTTGGATTCCTTGCAGCTCTTCTTCAGGTAATTGAGCACGGTGCGCGAGGTCTTGGGATCGAGGCTCGCCACCGGCTCGTCGGCCAGCATGAACTTGGGCTGCTGGGCCAGCGCACGAGCGATGCCGACACGCTGCTGCTCGCCGCCCGACAGTGCATCGGCACGGTTGCGGGCCTTGTGGGACATCGCGACCTGCTCGAGGCAGTGCTGCGCGATCTTCACATCGGCTTCGGGAAAGAGCTGCAGGCTGCTCAGGATCGGCGAGAGATCGGCCATGCGGCCGACCAGCACGTTCTTCAACACGCTGAGGCGCTTCACCAGATTGTGCTGCTGGAAGATCATCGCGACGTTGCGCCGGAGGAGACGCAGGTCGCGGCGGTTGGACGACAGCGACGTGCCGTCGACCACGATGTCGCCGGCGGTCGGTTCGATCAGCCGGTTGATGCAGCGCAGGAGCGTCGACTTGCCGGCACCCGACGGTCCCAGCACGACGACGAATTCGCCGGGCCGGATCGAGAGGTTGACGTCGCAGAGCGCCTGGTGGTCGCCATAGGATTTGGCGAGGCCGCGGATTTCGATCATCGGTCGATCTCCCTGGGCGGTGCTGCGGCTACTTCTGCTTCTTGAGGTCGATGTTCGCGAGCTTCGCGGTCTCGCGCACGACGTCGTAGGCCTGGTCGTTGGTTTCCTTGAAGCCGTTCAGCTTGCCCTGGTCGGACCAGTTGAGATCCTTGATCGACAAGAAGGCGGCCTTCACCTTGGCCTTCATTTCGGGCGAGAGATCCTTGCGCCACACCATCGGCGATTCGGGGATCGGCGGCGATTCCCACACCACCTGGATCTGGTCGGCCTTGATGTGGCCCTTGGCGATGGCGGCATCGAGGATGCGGTCCGCGATGGTCGCGGCATCTACCTTGCCGTTGGCGACGGCCAGCGCGTTGGCGTCGTGCGCGCCGGTGAACAGCACGGTCTTGAAGTCGCGCTTGGGCTCGATCCCGGCCTTGAGCAACCCGGCGAGCGGGAAGGCGTAGCCCGAGGTCGAGGCGGGATCGACGAAGGCGAAGTTCTTGCCCTTGAGGTCGGCGAGCGTTTTGATGCCGCTCGACTTCAGCGCGATGATCTTGGAGTGATAGTAGGTGCGGCCGGCCTTGGCGGTCTCGGCGATGGCGAAGGCCTCGACCGGCGTCACGGTGGTGGCCAGCACGTAGGAGAACGGCCCGAGATAGGCAATGTCGAGATGCTTGGCCCGCAATGCTTCGATGACGCCGTTGTAGTCGGTGGCGACGAAGCCCTGGACCTTCATGCCGGAGTTCTTCTCGACCGCGTCGAGGATGTCCTTGCTCTGGGCGAGCATCGCCCGCGAATCCTCGGAGGGGATCAGGCCGACCTTCAGCACCTGTTGCGCCTGTGCCGTACCGCCGAGCAAGAGGGAACCTGCGGTGAGAAGCCCGAAATCGCGACGCGTCATCCTGGTCATTGTTGCTTCCTCCTTGTTTTACTTTTCTTCGACTAAGCGGCCATTTCGGCCAACAGCGCCTCCCGGCGTCCGATGAAGTTGCGGCCGCGGTCGCCGGCTAGCGCGTCGTCGACCAGACGCGCCCAGTCGCGGGCGGCGATGCCGTGCGCGGTGGCGTCCGGCGAGATGCCGAGTTTCTTCAGGAAGGTTTCGAGGCGCGCCGCGCCGGCCATCAGGTCGTTGCCGAAGATACGCCGCAGCGAGGCATCGCAGGCGGCGTCACAGCCGGCCACGGCACGCATCACCATCGGCAGGCTGAACGAGCAGGCGATACCGTGTGGCACGCCGTGATGCAGCGTCAGGTGATAGGACAGGGAATGCGCGAGGGCGGTGCGGGTGTTGGAGAAGGCGAGGCCCGCGAACAGGCTGGCGCGCGCCAGCCGAGTGCGCAGCGCCTCGCTGCGCAGATCGTCGGCCAGCAGCGGCAGGGCGTAGATCACCTCGCGCGCGGCGACCTCGGCCAGCGAACTCGAGACCGGGTTGGCGTTGACGTTCCAGATGCTCTCAAGCGCATGGCTGAGCGCGTCGAGGCCGGTGCTGATCGTGATGGCCCGGGGCAGGCCGAGCGTGAGCAGCGGATCGACCAGCGCCGCCTCGGGATAGAGCGTCTCGCGCGCCAAGGAGTATTTCCTCATCGCCGTCGTATCCCAGACAGTGGCCCAGGAGGTGACTTCGCTGCCGGTGCCGGCCGTGGTGGGGATGGCGATGATCGGCGTGCGGCCGAGCGCCTCGCCGTCCTTGCCGGTTTCGAGGTGGCGCCGAACCGAATCGAAGTCGCCTTTGGCGGCCGCCAGCACCTTGGCGGCGTCCATCACCGACCCGCCGCCCAGCGCCACGATGGCTTCGACCGGACGCGATGCTGTTGCGTAAGTGCGGCAGGATTCGCCAAGACCGATGAAGTCGGGATTGGGACCGATGTTGCTCACCGTAACGGCGGGCGCGCCGGCCTGGGCAATGACGCGGCGCGTGAGATCGGCGAAGACGCCGCCGCCGTTGGCGTCGTCGTAGGTCACGAGGCAGTAGGGCCTGCCGGCCAGGACCTTGCCCAGCGTCTCGAAGACGCCGGCGCCGAACTTCACGTCGACCGGATTGCGATAGCGCCACATCCGCGCTTCTCTCCCATGGCTAACTGGCTGTGCCTTGTCGGCTTTTGACAATCTTCCGGCCGGCCCACACATTTAGCCAATTCAAACATTCTCAAAGTGACATTGAGAAAATCAATATGAGGCACACCCAGCTCCGGTCCTTCCATGCGGTCGCCCAGCGGTTGAGTTTCACTGCTGCCGCCCGCGAGCTGGGCGTCAGCCAGCCCACCATCACCACGCAGGTGAAGTCACTGGAGCAGGAGTTCGGCGTCGAGCTGTTCGTGCGGCGCGGCCGGCGCATCGAGCTCACCGAGACCGGTGGCGGCCTTCTGGACATAACGCGCCGCCTGTTCGCCGACGAGAAGGAGGCGGCCGACTACCTCAACGAGACGCGCGGCTTGCGCACCGGGCATCTGCGCGTCGGCGCCGTGGGGCCCTATCACGTCACCGACATGCTGGCGGCCTTCAACGCGCGCCATCCCGGGCTCTATGTGTCGGTGACCGTGGGCAATTCACGCGACACGCTGCGCGATCTGCTGGACTACCGGACCGACGTGGCGGTGCTCGCGCATGTCGATCCCGATCCGCGCTTGGTCGCCATTCCCTACCGTCGCCACCGGGTGATCGCCTTCTGTCCTGTCGACCATCCTTTCGCGCAGCGGCGCTCCATTCGCGCGCGCGACATGGAAGGGCAGAGGCTGATCGTGCGCGAGGCCGGCTCAACGACGCGCCGCGCCTTCGACCAGGCGATGCGCGAGGCCCATGTCCGGCCCCAGGTCGTCATGGAGATCGGCAGCCGCGAATCGATCCGCGAGGCGGTGGCCAAGGGGATCGGAATGGGCGTGGTGTCGGAGGCGGAGTTCATCCCCGACCCGCGGATCAAGCCGTTGCCGATCACGGATGCCGAGATCTTCACCTACGCCCACGTCGTGCATCTCAAGGAACGCCAGAACGCGCGTCTCGTGCGCGCCTTCCTTCAGGTGCTGACCGGCCTGCTGCCGGTCAGTTCGCCATCCAGCCGCCGTCGACCATCAGATTCTCGCCGGTGATGAACGTCGCCTCGTCGGAGGCGAGGAATAGCGCGGCATTGGCGACGTCCTCGGAGCGACCGAGGCGCGGCAAGGGCGTTCGGGCGTGTGAATAGTCGATCCAGCGCGGCTCGATCGCGCGCCCGGTCTTGCCGGTGAGGATTTTGCCCGGCGCCACGGCATTGCAGATGATGCTGTCACGGCCGTAGTCGGAAGCGATCTGCCGCGTGATGTAGACGACCGCCGACTTCGAGACGCCGTAGGAGAAATCCTCGGGCGAGGAGATCATGCCGTGCTGCGAGGAGATGTTGACGATGCGCCCTCGCGCCTCGTTGCGGATCTCCTGCGTCAGCATCCGGCGCACGGCGGCACGGCACATCAGGAAGACGCCGGTGACGTTTACTTCCATCACCCGGTTCCATTCCTCGAGGCTCGTGTCGGTGAGCTTCTTGGCCGACCGGATGGCGGCGTCGTTGACCACGATGTCGAGCCGGCCGGTCGGCAGGGCCGCCTGCCGCACCGCTTCCTCGACATCCTGCTCGTTCGACACGTCGCCCTGGAAGAAGGGCACGTTCAGGATCTTGTGCGTCGGCTCGCCGCCCTCGACCACGGCCTCGGTGATGTCCATCAGCAGAAGGGTTGCCCCTTCCGCGTGGAACCTCTTCGCGATGGCCCGGCCGATGCCCGAGGAGGCACCGGTGACGAGGGCAGTCTTGCCGGCGAGGCGGCCCATGTCCGGCGTCAGCCTCGACGCACGCTCGCCCCGCCGTCGACCGGCAGGGTCACGCCGGTGATGAAGCTCGCCTCGTCGGACGCCAGGAAGAGCGCGGCGTTGGCGACGTCCCAGCCGGTGCCCATCTTCTTGCGCAGCGGCACCTTGGAATCGCGCTCGGCCTCGACCTCGGCGCGGCTCTTCTTGAAGGTGCGGGCGCGCGTGTCGACGGCCATCGGCGTGTTCATCAGACCGGGCAGAATCACGTTGGCGCGGATGCCGTACTGGGCGTTCTGGTAGGCGAGCTGCTCGGTGAAGGACACCATCGCCGACTTGGTCGCCTTGTAGGCCACGTACGGATAGGTGGTGATGACCGCCATCGAGGAAATGTTGATGATCACGCCGCTCTGCTGCGCGCGCATGATCGGCAGCACGTGCTTGGCGGCGAAGATGCAGCTCTTGAGGTTGATCGCCACGCAGCGGTCGAAGGCCTCGCTGGTGATGTCGAGCAGCTCGGCGTCGCCACCCGACAGCGAGACGCCGACATTGTTGTGCAGGATGTCGATGCGCCCCCAGCGGGCATGCGCGTCGTCGATCATGGCTTTGAGGTCGGCGTCGCTGGTCACGTCGGCCTTGAAGGCGGCGGCGGTGCCCTGGTTGACGCCGATCATCTCGACCGTTTCCTTGGCCGATTCGAGATTGTGGTCGACGCACAGGACCTTGGCGCCCTCCCGCGCGAAGGTGAGTGCAGTGGCGCGGCCGTTGCCCATGCCCTCGCCGGGGCTCTGCCCGGCGCCGACGACGATGGCGACTCGGTCTTTCAGACGCATCACTTCACTCCGGGGATGGGGTATTGCTTCAGCACTTCCTTGTACTGCGGCTCGTTGTCGATCTGCATGGTGGCGAGCACGCGGACGACGGCGCAGTAGAAGGCGATGGTGAGCACCAGGTCGGTCATGTGCTCGTTCGAGAGATCCTTCTTGATCTCCGCGAAGGTGGCCTCGGACATTGCGAGGTCCTTCACCATCTCGCGCGCGCCCTTGAGGATCGCCTTCGCGAGCGGCTCGAGCTTGGAGGGCTTGCCCTCGGTCTCGAGGAAGAGGTTCTGGATGTCCTCGTCGGTGACGCCGAATTCCTTGCCGATCTTCACGTGGTGGGTGAACTCGTACTCCGACTTCTCCAGCCAGCCGACCTGGAGAATCGCGAGTTCGCGCAAGCGGGGATCGAGCTTGCTCTTGAAGCGGATGTAGCCGCCCAGCCCGCTGAAGGCCCGTGCCATGTCGGGCGAGTTGACCAGCAGCTTGTGCAGGTTGGTATTGCGCTTGAGCATGTCGCGATACTCGGGCGCGACCTGGTCGGGCTCGAGATAGGGCAGGCGGGCCATCTTGGTTATTCTCCCTTTAACTCAGTGATCCTGTGAATCGCGTGCCGGGCCCTGCAGGGTGACGCCGCCGTCGACCACGATGACCTGTCCCGTGATGTAGCGGGCGTGATTGCTCAGGAGGAAGCGCACGGTATGGCCGATATCCCAGCCGGTGCCCTCGATCTTGAGCACCGAGGCGTTGGCGCGTTGGGCCCGGTTGGCCTCGGTCATGCCGTTGCCGCGATTGACCATCGGCGTGAACATCGGCCCAGGGCAGATGCAGTTGACGCGGATATGGTCCTTGCCGTGATCGACCGCCATCGCCTGTGTGAGGCCGATCACGGCCGCCTTCGAGGTCGTGTAGGTGGTGAGGCCGCGGGGCCGGAGTGCGGAGATCGACGAGATGTTCACGATCGAGCCGCCCTTGGCGGTCTTGATCATGGCCGGGATTGCATGCTTGGAGAGCAGGAACATCGTCTCGACGTTCACCTGCATCACGCGGCGATATTCCTCGGGCTTCTCCTCGACGACCGAACCGCGGCTGCCGATGCCGATATTGTTGTCGAGGAAGTCGAGCCGGCCCCAGCGATCGACCGCGGCGTCGACCAGTCGCTTGCACTCGGCTTCCTGCGTCAAGTCGCCGGCATGAGCCGCGGCATGCTGGCCGCCCTCGGCCTTGATCATCTCGACCGTGCGCTCCGCGAGCTTCAGGTCGCGGTCGGCCACCAGAACGTGGGTGCCGGCGCGGGCCAGCAGGATCGCCGCGGCACGGCCGTTGCCGATACCGTCGCCCGCGGCGCCGCCGCCGGCAATGATCGCGACCTTGCCGGCGAGCCCGGCATCGTCCTCTGGACCTTTCACGAATTCCTCCTCAGGGCAGGCCGGCGCCGGGCACGTCCACACGCATCGTCTCGATGCGGCCGGCTTTCTTTTCGGCAATTGCCGGGCCGCTGCCGGTGTTGGTGATGACGAAAAGCGTGCGGCGGTCCTTGCCGCCCAGCATGCAGGCGTAGGCCGCGCGCTCGCCGAGATCGAGCGCATGCGTGACCTTGCCGCCTTCGAGCACACGGACCATCTGATGCGTGAAGGCGCCGGTGACCCAGATGCCGCCCTCGGCATCGAGGCAGATCCCGTCGGGATTGCAGGTCGGCGTTTCCGCCCAGACGCGGCGATTGGACAGCGTGCCGTCGGCGGCGATGTCGAAGGCCGTCAGGCACTTGGCGAAGGTCTCGGCGACGATCATCGTCCTGCCGTCGGGCGTGATGACCGTGCCGTTGGGGAACATCAGCCCGTCGGCCGCGGCATGGACGGAGCCGTCGGGATCGATGCGGGCCAGCACGGCCGGACGCGGGCTCTCGCCGGCATGTCGGTCGAAGCCGAAATTGCCGACATAGGCGCGGCCGCCGGCATCGACGATCATGTCGTTGCACAGGCCGGTCGCGATCGCGCCCAGCTCGGCCTCGACGGTGAGCTTGCCGCCTGCGAAGCGCATCAGCCGGCGGTCGGTCATGCTGACGATCAGCATCGTGCCGTCCGGCCGCCAGCCCAGGCCGGAGGGCTGGCCGGGCACTTCGACGATCGTCTCGGTCCGGCCGCTCTCGTCGACGGTCCGCACCTGATGGACGTAGAAATCCGAGAAATAGAGTCGGTCGTCCCGCCAGCGCGGGCCCTCACCGAAGGAAAGGCCGTCGAGCAGCGGTTCGAGTTTCATGGCCGATCCCACTCAATCTTGAAGGAATTGCCTTCGGGTTTGACGTAGCCGGCATTGGCGCCGGGGAAGTGGGCGGGGCAGAGCAGGGCGTTGCTCTCGACGCAGTCCTCGAGGAGCTTGCGGCGCGAGACGGCGGACATCGCCTGGTCCCAGCAGAACTGGCTCGACCAGTCGGGATGATAGACCTGGATCGGGTGATGCATGATGTCGCCCGAGAAGCAGGCCTGTTGCCCCTGATCCTTGAGATTGATGGCGATCGAGCCCGGTGTGTGGCCGGGATAGTCCTTGATGGTGAGCAGCGGATCGGGCTGGTGATCCTTGTCGATCATCACGGCCTTGCCGGCCTCGACGATCGGCAGCACGGAATCGTCGAACGAGCCGTCGTTGACCTTGCCTTCACCCTGTGTCTTGCGTTCGCTTTCCCAGTGCGCGTACTCGCGCTTGGCGAAAAGGTACTTCGCATTGGCAAAGGTCGGCACCCAGCGGCCGTTCTCCAGCTTGGTGTTCCAGCCGACATGGTCGACATGCAGGTGGGTACACATCACGAAGTCGACGGACTCGGGCGGACAGCCGCAGGCCTTGAGCCGGTCGAGGAACGGCGTGTCGAGATTGTTCCAGCCGGCATTGTGGCGCTGCTTGTGATTGCCGAGGCAGGTGTCGATCAGGATCGTGTGCCGGGGCGTCTTCACGATCCAGGTGTGGACCGAGCCGATCAGCCGGTCGCTGCCGTCCTGCACGTGCTCCGGCACCATCCAGCTCTTCTGGGCGTCGAAAGCTTCCTGGTCGAACTTCGGGAACATGCGGCCGGGCTTGAAGCCCGGGCCGCAGATTTCCTCGACCTTCTCGATGGTGGCTCCGCCCAGCTTTCGCACGGTCATGGCGTGGCTTCCTTCAGGAATTGAGGGCTAGAACGTCACGACGCTGCGGATCGACTCGCCCTTGTGCATCAGGTCGAACGCGTCGTTGATCTTCTCGACCGGCATCGTGTGGGTGATGAGCGAATCGATGTCGATCTTGCCGTCCATGTACCAGTCGACGATCTTCGGCACGTCGCGGCGGCCCTTGGCGCCGCCGAAGGCGGTGCCCATCCAGGTGCGGCCGGTGACGAGCTGGAACGGGCGCGTGGCGATCTCCTGGCCGGCGCCGGCGACACCGATGATCACCGACTTGCCCCAGCCGCGATGGCAGCATTCCAGCGCCTGGCGCATCAGCTTGGTGCTGCCGACGCATTCGAAGCTGTAATCGGCGCCGCCGTCGGTCAGTTCGACGAGATGCGCGACAAGATCCTTGTCCCCGAGATCCTTCGGATTGACGAAGTGTGTCATGCCGAACTTGCGGCCGAGCGCCTCGCGCGCCGGATTGAGATCGACACCGACGATCATGTTGGCGCCGACCATGCGCGCGCCCTGCAGCACGTTGAGGCCGATGCCGCCGAGACCGAAGACGACGACATTGGCGCCGGGCTCGACCTTGGCGGTGTTGATCACCGCGCCGATGCCGGTGGTGACGCCGCAGCCGATGTAGCAGACCTTGTCGAACGGCGCGTCAGGGCGAATTTTCGCCAACGCGATCTCGGGCAGCACCGTATAATTCGAGAAGGTCGAGCAGCCCATGTAGTGATGGATCTTCTTGCCCTTGATCGAGAAGCGCGAGGAGCCGTCGGGCATCACGCCCTGGCCCTGCGTCGCGCGGATAGAGGTGCAAAGGTTGGTCTTGCCCGAGAGGCAGGATTTGCACTGCCGGCATTCGGGTGTGTAGAGCGGGATCACGTGGTCGCCCTTCTTCAGCGACACGATGCCCGGACCGACATCGACCACGACGCCCGCGCCTTCATGGCCGAAGATCACCGGGAACAGGCCCTCGGGATCGCCGCCGGAGCGCGTGAACTCGTCGGTGTGGCAGACACCCGACGCCTTGATCTCGACCAGGACCTCGCCGAACTTCGGCCCTTCGAGATCGACGGTCTCGATCTCGAGGTTCTTGCCGGCTTCGAAACAGACGGCTGCCTTTGTCTTCACGCGATGCCCCCTCAAAACTTGATCGTGAAGCCTAAAGCAGCGGAGCGCCCACCGTCTACGCTGCGGCGCGGCCGGCGAGCAATCGCGCCATTTCCGACTTCGCCTCGCGGTATTGGCTGACGAGACGCCGGACGAGGTCGGCGGCGGCCGGCACGTCCTCGATGTTCCCGACGCCGTGACCGGCCGTGTAGATGTCCTTCCAGCGCTTCTTGTTCTCCTGCGCGCCGACGATCTTGCCGGGCAAGGTGGTGCGCAGCACGTCGAGGTCGATTCCGGCGGCGAGCAGGCTCGGCGTCAGCCAGTTGGCCGGCGCGCCGTCGACCGAAGCGGTTAGGAAGACGTCGGTCGCCCGCGTGGCCAGGATCATGTCCTTGTGCGCCTGTGCGGCCATCGCCTCCTGGGTCGCAATGAAGCGCGTGCCGATATAGGCGAGGTCGGCGCCCATCGCCTCGGCCGCGAAGACGTCGCGGCCCGTGGTCTGGCCACCCGCCAGCACCACGGCGAAACTGTCGCCGAGCTGTCGCACTTCATTCATCAGGGCGAAGGGATTGATCGTGCCGGTATGGCCGCCGGCGCCGCCCGCCACGGCGATCACGCCGTCGACGCCGGCTTCCAGCGCCTTCTCGGCGTGCCGCCGGTTGGCGATGTCGTGCAGCGCGACGGCGCCCCAGCCATGGATGCGCTTGATCGCATCGCCCGGCGCACCCTTGGAGGTGAGCACCACCGGCACCTTGTACTTCTCGACCAGTTCGAGATCGCCCTGGTAGCGCGGGTTCGAGGCATGGACGACGAGATTGACCGCCCAGGGTGCGGGCTTCCTGCCGGCATCCTCGAGGCGCTTCATGCCTTCGACCATCTCGTCGAGCCAGGCCTGGAACTGCTCACGGCTGCGCGTGCCGTGAGCGGGGAAGCTGCCCATCAGCCCTTCGCCGCAGCAGGCGAGCGTCAGCGCCGGATTGGAAACCAGGAACATCGGCGCGGCGATGGCGGGGATCGCCATGCGCTCCATCAACTTGTGCACTTCGGCGCGCGGCATGTCTCAAACCTCTCCGATGGTGGGCGTGGTCGAGGTCACGCCGGTGTCGTTCAATTGCTGCAGGCGGGTATCGTCGTAGCCCAGCAACTCGCGCAGCACCTCGTCGGTGTGCTGGCCGAGATCGGGCGCGGACCGTTCGATGACGAGGCCTTCGCCGCCGAGACGGTAGGGCAGGCCTTTCACAAGGTCGCCATTTTCGTCGCGCACCAGGGTCACACCCTGCAGGGCGGTGTCGCGTAACAGATCGTTGCCGTCGAAGCAGGGCGCGGCGGCAATGCCTTTGGCGAGCAGCGAGGCGACGGCGGCATCGCGCGGCTTGCCGGCGCAGAAATCAGCCATCGAGGGATCGGGCGCGTCGAGCGTGACCGCCAACCATCTGCCGTCAGCACACTGGTAAGAGTCCTGCTGCGCCACGCCGGCTTCGGTATTGCCGCGCGGCGCCAGCGGGGCAGCGGCGAGAATTTCCTCGCCGAGCGTGAACGACGCGACTTCGCGCTGGGAGAAGTCGAGAAAGGCGCCGTTGCCGGTGCGGCGTGCTTCGGTGACGGCGGCAATCACGACACCGGTGGCGAACAGCGACACGATCTGGTCGGGATAGTTCACGTCCATGCCCGAGATGCGCGGCTCCTCGCCCTCGTAGCCGGTGAGCGACGCAATGCCCGAGGTCGCGTCGAGCGTGCTGCCGAACGACACGTTCATGCGCTCGGGGCCGGTGTCGCCCTGGCTGGAGATGGCGGCGAACACCAGGCGCGGGTTGATGGCGCTCAGGTCCTTGTAGCCGAGGCCCGCGCGGTCGAGCACGCCACGACGGAAGTTCTCGACGACGACGTCGCAAGTCGCGGCGAGTTCGCGGATGACGCGCTGGCCTTCGGGATCCTTCAGGTTCAGCGCCAGCCCGCGCTTGTTGCGGTTGGTGAAGCGGAACTGCGGCGAGCGGTTCCACCAGCCGTCGTCATTGTCGATCTTGCCGACGACGCGGAAGGGATCGAGATAGGCGCCCGACTCGATCTTGATCACGTCGGCGCCGAGATCGGCCAGCATCGCCGAGGTGTTCGCGCCTGCGGTCAACAGCCCGAAATCCAGCACGCGGATGCCGGCAAGAGGACGATCATTCGCCTCCCCATTCAAATGGGGAGGTGTCGCGGTCATCCGCGACGGAGGGGTCATAGACTCCGTCGGCCGAGTCTTGACCCCTCAGCCCTCGTAAGACGAGGGCACCTCCCCATTTGAA
>JAKFVZ010000259.1 GCA_021732965.1 Reyranella sp. | reverse complement strand
GGGAGCCCCGACTCCCACGCCGGGCGCGACGCCGACGCCCGGTGCTCCCGCCCCGACGCCCGGCGCCACGCCGACACCGGGCGCGCCGACCCCTACGCCGGCACGCGGCGCCCAGACGCAGCCGTGCGGCACGCCTTCGGCCCGGCAATAGACCTGCGCTTCGGCCGAGCCGGCCATCATTGCCAGCCCCAGAGACGTGCAAACGATTGTGCGGATCATCGATTTCTCCCGTATTCGGTCGATCGGCCAGGCAGCAGGGCCGGATCTACCACGTCATGCGCAAGCCGGCGCGAAAGGTCTGTGCGGTCGAGGATGAACCGATCGAGCCCTGCCAGCCCGCGAAAAATGTCACGCCCTCGTCGAAAGCGAAATCGGCGGACAGGCCGAGCAATGCCGAATCGCGGGCGATCGCGGCGGTCGTCGTCGCAAAAGGCACGCCGGGCGCGGCGGCGAAGGCCGCCTGTGTGGTCGCCGACACGTCCGCGAACTCATGCGCCCAGCCCAGAAGCCCGCGCACCGTGAGCGAGCGCTGATCGGCCAGCGCGAGCGTGCGGCTCACCGGCAGGGTGACGGCTCCGCGCACGCTGGTGAGCGACTGTCCGCTGACCTGCTGGGCGAGACCGTTCGGGTTCTGCTCGACCGTGGCCGGCGACGAGAGTGCAAGCGCGGCGAGCGCCACTGTCGGTTCGACGATCCAGCCGTCGAAACCCAGGCGCAGTCCCGCCGCGATCTGGCCGCCCACGCCGCTCGTCACGAGACTGTCGCGCGACACGCTGTTCCAGGCGCCGAGGGGACGGGTCGTGGTCTGATCGAAAAGCAGATAGGCGACCTGGCCGCCGAGGAAAAAAGATCCCGCGGCGTACTCGCCATAGACCATCGCCTGCAGCGCAGATCCCAGCGCAGTGGCGCCGTTGCCCGCGAATGTGTTGGCGCTGCCGCCGCCCAGCGCGACACCGCCGACGAAGCCGGGCGCCAGTTCGACGTCGAGACCCGCCATCACGCCCGCCAGCGACGACTGGAAACCAGGCGCCGCCGCCGTCGCGACCTGAGCCCACTGACCGAAGCCGGAAAGCCAGGCCGTCGTGCCGAGCGGCCCGGCCACCGACCGGGGCGCGGCATTCGGAAGACCGGCGCAGGCATCGCCGCAGGCCGCGGCAACGTTTTGCGCGCCACCCTGCGCCGCACGGCGGGTGCCCAGCCGCTGGCTCACCTGATCGGCGAACCCGTAGAAGCCTTGGCGCGCCGACAGCATCATGTCGCCGTAGAGGCTGGGCGAAAGCTGGTCCAGCGCCTGCGGGATCGATGCGGCGGGCAGGCTGTAGAGCGGCGCGAAGAGCGACTGCGAAAGGCCGCTCATGCGCAGGCCCGCGGCGGGGCGCAGGACGTCGAGCGCCTGGCCGACCGACACCTGGCTTGCGGTTTGCGGCAGGCCGGCGGCGCCGAGATTGCCATAGGCGGCAGGCGTCACCACCAGCGACACGGAAGACGGCGCATAGAGCGCGTCGAAGCGCGTTCCCGCCGCCAGGCCCGCCGGCTGGGCAAGACCGGCAAAGCTGCCCTGCACGCCGCCCTCGGCCACGACGACCGCGAACTGCTGTCCAATCGACGGCGTGAAACTGTTGGTCGCCGCGCCGGTGATGCCGCGCAAGACGGGCAGCAGCGTGCCGCCGGCACTGAAGGTGTTGCCGGAGCCCGTCACCACTACGCGGCTGAAGTTGCCGGCGCCCGCGCCGGTCCCCGTCCCGTCGATGTCGAGCGACAGCGTGCTGCCCGGCGCCATGACGACCGGCGCCGCGAAGGTGAGCGTGCCCGGGCTATTGCCCGGCGCCAGTGTGCCGCCACTTTGTACCGTGGTGGCGCCGCCCACCGTTCCCGTGCCCCGCAGCGTGCCGCCGACCGAGACCGGCGAGACGATCGAGCCGTCGACCGACAGGGTGGCGCCGGCATCGATGGTCGTGAGGCCTGTGTAGGTACTGTTCCCGGTGAAACTGGCGCTTCCGCCGGAACCGCTGTTGGCGATGGTGAGATTGCCCGGCGTGCCGGGCACGGCGTCGGAGAGCACGCCGCTGAGGACCGCCGAATTGCCGAGCAGGTCGAGGCGGTTGGTAGCCGAGCCGTCGACGATGAAGTTCTGGCCGAAGATCCCGCCGGTCGTGTCGACCTGCAGGGTGCCGCCGGTGAAAGCCGGGATCACGGTCGAGCCGACGTTGCTCAGGAAATAGGTCTGTCCGGTGGCGATGGTCGACACCGGCATGATGTCGGCCAGTGTCGGATCGCCGAAAGTCCCCGACAAGGTATAGGGCCGCAGCACCATGGTGCCGGTGGTGGGGTCGCCCGTGATCTGGCCCGAGAGGCTGTTCAGCGAACCGCCCTCCAGCAGGAAGCTGAACAGGACATTGCCCTCCGGCGTCATCGAGCCCAGGACGGTGAAGTTGCCGACCGTACTGCCCTGCGGTGCCGCGCCAACGCCCCAGTAGTAGCCGTTGCTGTAGTCGGTGATCTTGAAGGTGCCGGGCGTCGCGGTGCCGAACAGCGACTGGCTGCTGACCCGCCAGGTCGTGCCGGCGGTCCAGCGCCATTGCGGCGACGTGATGTCGGTCGTCACATATTGCGTGGGCGACGGCGGCGTGAAGATGACGGGATTGTAGGGCGTCATGTACGCCCAATGGGTGATCAGCAGCGACGAGCCGGTGATCATCTGCATTTCCATCAGCGGCACGCCGGAGATCTCGCGCATCTGTCCGATGCCGATGATGGTCGGGCTGTCGGCCGAGCTGAAGGCAATCCTGATCTGGCCCGCCTCGGTGACGATGCCTTGCATCGAGGAAGTGCCGGGCGGGGTGACCAATCCCCCGATCGCGAAGCTCACCAGGCTTTGTCCGCTGAAGACGCCGTTGGTCGCGGTGCCGAGCGCCCACAGGGTCTGGTCGCCGATCGGAATCGGATTGATGGTCTGGTTGCTGTTGCTGGTGGCGTAGGCGACCAGGCCGGGAACCGGAACGTACCAGTTCGAGTTCGAAAGAATGGCATCCCAGCGCGTGTCCTGTGCCGACACGCCCGTCGCCATCGATACGACACCGGCCACGACCATTGCCGGCAGCCGCTTCCTCGACCTAACGCGCCGACGGCGCTCTCCGCTACGCGGCGCCTTCACTGCACTCTCTCCCCTGACTAAACGGGAAAGAGTTGGCCTCACAGATTGTGCAATTGCAACCCGCGGCCGGGGACTATCGTGTAACAGCTATTGCGTGACGACGTAGCTCTTCGGCGGATGCCGGCGCATCGCCGCCTCGTTCGGCTCAACGCCCCATCCCGGGCCCTTCGGCAACATATAGTCGCCGTTCTCGAAGACCGGCGGATTGTCGACGATCTCGTCGCGCCACGGCACGCCGTCGATGTCGATCTCCATGATGCGGAAGTTCGGCACGGCGGCGCAGAAATGCGCCGAGATGGCGCTGGCCAGGTGGCCGTAGAAATTGTGCGGCGCGACGTTCACCTCGTAGACATCGGCCAGCGAAGCGATCTTCAGCGACTCGGCGAAGCCGTTCCAGATCACGTCGACGATGGCCGTGTCGAAGGCATAGGCCTCGAGGTACGGCCGGAAGTCGCGGCGCTCCAGCAGGGTCTCGCCCGAGGCGATGGGACAGGGCGCGTGTTCGCGGATCATCGCGATCGACTTCGGATCGTGGATGTCGAGTTCGAGCCAGGTGAGGCCGGTCGGCCCGACGGCGTCGGCGATGCGCTTGAAGCCCTCGGTGCGGAAATGGAAGTTGGTGTCGAGCATGATGCCGACATCGGGCCCGACGCCGGCGCGGAAGGCCTCGACCGTCTTCGCCGCGCTGCGCGCGATGAAGGCGTCCCAGTTGCGCTCGGGGAAGCCCTTGCCAACGACGAAGCCGGGACGATAGGCGCGCAGCTTGCCGTCGACTTCCATGGCGATGTTGGTCTTGCAGGCGGTGAAGCCCTTCTTGCGCACCTCCTCGCCGGTGCGAGCCATGTCGTCGTAGGAGCGCACCGCCGGGGTGCCGCAGAGGTCGGGATTGCGCATGCGATACGATCCGCAATGCGACCAGTAGACGGGGATGCGGTCGCGCAGCTTGCCGCCGAACAGTTGATAGACCGGCACGCCCAGCGCCTTGCCCTTGATGTCGAGCAGCGCGTTCTCAATGGCGGCGATCGCCTGCCGCACCACGCCGCCGCGCGACTGGGTGGACTTGGTCGCGAGCACGGCGTTCACCAGCTCGATCTCCATCGGGTCCATGCCGACCACGCTCGGCATCAGCGCCTCGATCACGCTCGAGAGTCCGGGACTGCCGAAGCTCTCGTTGTATTCGGACCAGCCGACCGGGCCGGTATCCGTCACCAGCTTGAGGAAGGAGAAGAGACGCCAGCCGGCATCGCAGCGAAAGATTTCGTAGCTCTTGATCTTCATGTTCCCTCTCCCGCGGTTCTTCTATTTGCGCCAGGCACCCACGATCGAAGCCGCCTTGACGCGCACCGTGGCCGCATCGTCGCCCGGCTTGTAGAGCGAGGAGCCGAGACCGAAGCCCGCGGCGCCGGCCGCGCGCCAGGCTTCCATATTGTCCGCGCCGATACCGCCCACCGGGATCAGCGGCGTGCCCTTGGGCAGCACCGCCAGCAGCGCCTTCACCACGGCGGGCGAGGCGATCTCGGCGGGAAACAGTTTCAATCCATGCGCGCCGGCCTTCAGGGCCGCGAAGGCTTCCGTCGGCGTCAGGATGCCGGGCAGGCTCGTCATGCCGAGCCGCACCGTCTCCTCGACGACCTCGCGATCGAAGTTCGGCGCCACGATCAACTCGCCACCCGCCGATGCAACGTCGCGCGCCTCGGCGGCCGTCAGCACCGTGCCGGCGCCGATCACGGCGTCGGGAAAGCGCTTGCGCAAGCCGGCGATGCTGTCGAGCGGCCGCGGCGAGTTGAGCGGCACTTCGATCAGGCGAAAGCCCGCCTCGACCAGCACGTCACCGATCGCCGGCGCCTCCTCGGGCTTCAGCCCGCGCAGGATGGCGACGAGCGGCAGCACGCGCATCGCGGCCTCGAACCTGTCGACGCTCATTGCTGGATCGCCCTCATCCCGGCCCATGTTGCCTCGGCGCCGAACGTCCGCACGCGAACGCCGCTTTGCCCGAGTGCGAGAGCATAGCGCGCGGTGAGTGCCGGCACGCCGATGACGATGACGTCTCCGCCCGCCGCTAGATCCTGTGTGCGCAATTCCTCGCCGATCAGCAGACCGGAAAGATAGCTCGTCGATTCCGGCGGCGACAATCGGCCGAACAGAGCAAGCGCGCGGGCGCCGAACGCATTGTGCAGCAGCCCCTCGCCTTCACCGGCGCGCGCCACGCCGCGCAGGAACATCGCCTCGTCGAGCGCCGCGTCGGCATCGAGGGTGCGCGCAAGGATCGAATGCTGGCTGAGCAGGCCGTAGAACTCGCCGGTCATGTAGGTCCGGAAGCCAGAGACGCGGCCGTCGCGTACCGTCGCCCATTTGCTGTGCGTGCCCGGCAGGACGAACAGGCCGTCGGCGATGCCGGCAAGCCGCATCGCGCCGAAGATCTGTACCTCCTCGCCGCGCATCACGTCCGGCACCTCGCCCTGCTCGTCGCTGAGACCGGGCACGAGGGCGATCCGTCCCGGCTCGATCCAGTGCAGATGCCGCTTGAGTTCCTCGGGGCCAGCCGGACAGGCGACGTAAGGCGCCTCGACCCAGCCCTGCCGGCTGCCGGCCATGCCGGAGATCAGGCAGACGCTGCCGGGCGGTTTCATCCACTCCGAGAACAGCGAGGCGAAGACGCCGGCGAAATCGCCGTTCAGGACATTGAGGATGCCGAGCGGCGCACTCTTCTCCTCCAGCACCCCGCCCGCCTCGTCGAAACGGGCGCCGCGCAGGGAACTTGTGCCCCAGTCGACGGCGATCAGGTCCGACACGGCTTCGGCCCCAGTTCCCGGGCGGCGATTGCTAACAGCTCTTCAGCCGAACCGACCGCCACGAAATGCCCCGCCCCTTCGACGGCATGCCATACGGCGTCCGGCATCCGGTCGGCGACGGTCCTGTTGATGAAAGCCGGCACGAGCCGGTCATCCGTGCCTTGCCAGAGGTGAACCTTCCGCTCGATCGCCCTCACGTCGAAAGCCCAGCGGCGATAGAGGAGTTCACTGTCGCGAACCAGGCCCTCGCTGCCGCGAGCGAAGCATTCAGCGGACATGTCGCGGAAGATCGCGTCGACATCCGATTGAAGCAGGATCTTTCGATCGTCGTCATTCACGGCTTTCCGCACTTGCTCGACGAAGGTCGCACGGAAGAATTTGGCGGTCACGCCAAGAGTCGCATACATGAGACGGAAGCCTGGCTGGAAGCGCAGCGCCAGAAATCCGCCGAGCGCGTCCGCCCTAGAAAGATGATCCGCCGCCCAGTTGTCGCCGAAGGCTCCGTAGCTGCCGCCCGCGATGCTGCTGACATGGCGCAGCCGAAGGGGATCAATGTAAGCAGCCGCCGCAAGTGCCCAGGGCCCACCCTCCGACCAGCCCGTCACGCCGAACTCGCGATATCCCAACGCATCGGCGATGGCCGTCAGATCGTCGGCCCAGCCGGCGTAGGTTCGCAGTCTCTGAGGCGTCGACCGTCCGATGCCCGGCCGGTCCACGCAAATCAGCCGCAACCGGTTCTTCGCTGCCGCCTTCGCGAAGAGGCGCGCTTCGAGACGGCAACTGGGTCCACCATGATTGTGGATGACCAGTGGCCCCCGCGTATCCCCGACCTCGAGATAGCTGAGCGTGCGGCCGTCCCGGGTTGCGACCGCTTTCGTCATGGACGAGGGAGGCTCTTCACCACGCCCCGCCCTGGACCTAATCCCGGCAGGACCACTCGAGCATGCGCTTCATGAAGTCTTCGCCGGCGTCGATCTGGGAGGCCAGGATGAATTCGTTGGGCTGGTGCGCCTGGGCGATGTCGCCGGGGCCGCACACGACCGTCGGCACGCCCAGCACCTTGCGGAAGATGCCGGCCTCGGTGGCATAGACCACCGCGCCGATCGTGTTGGAGCCCGACCAGCTTCCGGCCAGCGCCTTGGCGTCGTCGTTGCCCTCGGGCGAGAAGGCCGGCGTCGAGGCGCGCAGCTCAGTCTCGATCCCGGCGGCCGGATGCTTGGCCTTCATCTTCGGCAGCAGCTCTTCCTTCAGCCACTTCTTGGCGCGCTCGCCCAGCTCCTCGATCGGCCGGGTCGGCAGCTCGCGATAGCCCCACAGGACCTCGCACTCGCGCGCCAGGATGTTGCCCGCGGTGCCGCCGATGATGGTGCCGACGTTGAAGGTCGCGGCGGCCGGCATGAACTCGCTGTTCTTCGGCGCGGCGGCTTCCAGCTCTTCCTGGACCGTGTTGAGGTAGTGGATGAACTCGCCGGCGAAATGAATCGCGCTGACGCCGAGATGGGTCATCGAGGAATGCGCCTCGAAGCCGGTGAACTTGGTGACGTAGCTCTGGCTGCCCTTGTGGGCATGCACGACCGTCATCATGGTCGGCTCGCCGATGATGATGACGCGCGGCTTCGGCACTTCGCTCGCCATGCGGGCGGCCAGCGAATGCGCGCCGAAGCAGCCGATCTCCTCGTCGTAGGACAGCGCGAAGTGGATCGGCTTCTTGAGCGGCGCCTTCAGGAACTGCGGGAGCATGGCGAGGCCGATGGCGTAGAACGCCTTCATGTCGCAGGTGCCGCGGCCGTAGTACTTGCCGTCCTTGAGCGTCAGCGTCCACGGGTCGGTCACCCACGGCTGGCCGTCGACCGGCACGACGTCGGTATGGCCCGACAGGACCACGCCGCCCGGCACGTTGGGGCCGATGGTGGCGAACAGATTGGCCTTCGAGCCGTCCTCGTTGGGCACCAGGTTCGACTCGATCCCGTGCCCCTTGAGATAGGCCTGCACGTACTCGATCAGCGCGAGGTTGGAGTTGCGCGAGGTGGTGTCGAACGCCACGAGCTTGCGCAGCATTTCGATGGAACTGACGATCTCTCCGGCCATGATGTCCTTTGCTCACTCAATTCCGACCTCACCCTGAGGAGCCGCACGGCGTGCGGCGTCTCGAAGGGTGGGCGACAGCCCTGTTGTATCCCATCCTTCGAGACGCACGCCTGCGGCGTGCTCCTCAGGATGAGGTTGAATTCAAATCGACGTGCGCCCGATCATGGACAGGAATTCGCGCCGTGTCTCGCCATTGTCGCGGAAGGCGCCCAGCATGCGGCTGGTCACCATGGTGACGTCCGACTTGTGGACGCCGCGCGTGGTCATGCACTGGTGCGCCGCCTCGATGACGACCGCCACGCCGCGCGGCTGCAGCACTTCCTGGAGCGTGTTGGCGATCTGCGCCGTCAGCTTCTCCTGGATCTGCAGGCGATGGGCATAGGCGTCGACCACGCGGGCAAGCTTGCTGATGCCGACCACGCGCTTGTCGGGCAGGTAGCCGACATGGACCTTGCCGATGATCGGCACCATGTGGTGCTCGCAATGCGATTCGAGCCGGATGTCGCGCAGCGCCACGACCTCGTCGTAGCCCTCGACCTCCTCGAAGGTCCGCTGCAGCATGTCGCGCGGGTCCTGGTCGTAGCCTGCGAAGAATTCCTCGTAGGAGCGGACGACGCGGTCGGGCGTGCCCGCCAGACCCTCGCGGCCGGGATCGTCGCCGGCCCAGCGGATCAGGGTGCGCACGGCGGCCTCGGCCTCCTCGCGCGACGGGCGGGTCAGCCCGGTGGCGAGCGACATGGCTCCGCCCGGCTTCACCATCTTGTTCATCTGCATTCTCCTCGATCCGCGTCGCCTAGTTGAGGCTGCGCTGCGCCGTCGGCGTATCCAGCGAAAAAGTGGGGATATCGACGTCGAACTTCACACCCGCCTCGTCAACCATCTGGTACGTGCCGGCCATGATCCCGGATGGCGTGGAAAGCGGCGTGCCCGATGTGTACTCGAACCTCTCGCCGGGACGCAGCAGGGGCGTCTTGCCCACGACCCCGGGCCCCCTGACCTCCTGCAGCCGGCCGAGTCCGTCGGTGATCTTCCAATGACGGCTGCGCAACTGCACCGCGACATCGCCGTGGTTCTCGATCCGCACCGTGTACGACCAGACGAACTGCGACTTCGCCGGCTCGGACTGGTCGGGCGGATATTGCGGTTGGACCGTCACCAGAATGGCACGGGTAGTGGCTTTATACATGCTCGGGCGAGTTCCTCATGGCCTCTGACATGGGAGTTTCGACCCAAAAGGTCAAATGCGTCTACAGCCACTTCGGATCGGCGGTGAAGTCGATGGTAAGCCAGCGATACGGGCCCTCGCCGCCGATCGCCTCGGCAATTTCGCGACGCAGGGCATCGGCCTTGCCGACACTGTCGATCGACGACTCGGGCGGCACGGCGACATGGATCTCGATGAACTGGGCACGACCCACCTTGGCCACGTAGCTGGTGTAGGTCTTGAAGCCATGGCGGGCGACAACGCCATCCATCACGTCGCGCACCCGCGCATCGAGTTCGGGCGGCGTGATCAGCAGGATTTCCTGCAGCGCCTTGCGCACCGCCTGGATGGGCACGAACACCAGGACCATCGTCAGCAGCGCCAGGACCGCCGGATCGGCATAGGGCGCAAGATGAGCGTATGCCGTTCCCTTCAACGAAGCGCCGATGACGAAGGCCACCAGCAGGGCCAAGGTGATGGAGCCGGCCATCAACCAGCCCTGCGTGTCGAGCCGGATGAAGTCGGAGCCGATCGCGCGGTTGAGGCGGCGTTCGTAGAAGAACATGCTGAAGCAGGCCACGCAGACCAGGACGGCATAGGCCATCGCCCAGTCGAAATCGAGTTGCCGGCCGCCGATCAGCAGGCTGTCGACCGCATTCAGGAAGGCATAGAAGCACAGCAGCATCAGCGTGCCGCCGTTGAAGGCCAGCACCATCGGCTCGATGTGCCAGTAGCCGAACTGGAACCGCCGGTTCTCAGTAACGCGGGTGACGAGGCGCGAGACGAACAGCGCGAGGCCCGACATCGCCGCATCGATGGCCGAGAACACGCCGTCGAACAGGATCGACATCGATCCAGACAGCAGGCCGAACAGCACGCCGAACGACGCCACCCCGATGGTGACGGCGATGGAGATTTTCAGAAGTCTTTGCTCGGCGGACGCGGTCGGCATTCCGCCAGACTAGACATCATGCTCCTCTCCCCCGCTAGGGCTATCCCATTCACACATCTCGACGGCCGCCTAGTGCAGAAGAAATAGGCCGCCAAAAAGCTCAGTCTTTTCAATGTTCTTGGCAGCGGTGACGGTGTCACGCGCAACGGGCGTGCCGCCGCTAAGTCGTTGATACAGAGTCATTTTTTGAGATGTGTGAATCCGATAGCCCGCTAGGGGGAGAGGTTGGGTGAGGGGGTTGCGCACACCGATCGAGGCCCCTCACCTAGCCTCTCCCCCTAGCGGGGGCGAGGAACATGAAAGTCAGATCGGGAAGATCAGGCAGGTGGTCGTGCCGTGGGCCAGCAGCTTGCCGGATGCGTCGGTCAGGCGCCCTTCCGAGGTGGCGATGCGCGAGCCGACGTTGATGACCTTGCCCTCGGCGCGGACCGGACCGGTCCTGTCGGTCATGGCGCGCACGTAGTTCACCTTGATCTCGACCGTGGTGTAGCCGCTGCCGGCCTTCAGCATGGTGTGGATGCAGCAGCCCATCACCGAATCCAGCAGCGTGGCGGCGACGCCGCCATGGACCGAGCCCAGCGGGTTGTAATGGTCGAACACCGGCGTATAGCCGAACACCACGCGCCCGGCCTCGACCTCGACGAGATTGAAGCCCATGGCCCGGGAGATCGGCGGCGCCGGATAACGCCCCGCCAGCAGGCCCTTGAACAGATCCAGCCCGTCCAGCGTGCGCGCCACCTCGATCGGCACAACGCCAAATCCTGCCTCTCCAGCCATGTCCGTCTCCGTACAAATTTAAGTGCATATACACATTGAGGCTTTGCCGACGCAAGAACCGGCGATAGTCTTGGCCTCATGACCGCCGTCCCGTCCCCGCTCCGCCTGTCGCCGGCCGAATGCACCTGCTTTCGCGTGCGCAGCGCGGCGCGCCGCGTCACCCAGATCTACAGCCGGCACCTCGCGCCGACCGGCCTGCGCATCTCGCAGTTCTCGCTGCTCGGCCACGTGATCGCGCGCGGCCCCCTCAGCATCTCCGAACTGTCCGACCGGCTGGCGACCGACCGCACGACGCTCACGCGCAACCTGCGCCCGCTGCTGGCCTCGGGCCTGATCGAGCGCGCGGCCGCGGGCGACAAGCGCCGGCATGAGCTGGTCGCGACGGTTGCGGGCCGCGCCCTCTTCAAGCGCGCCCTGCCGCTGTGGTCCGAAGCCGAGCAGGAAGTGCGCGACGCGATGGGCACGAAGCTCACCGCCGACCTGCACGGCGCCCTCGACCGCTCGATGGAAAAGCTGGCGCCGCTCTAAAGAAGAAGCCTTTCGATGGAGCGCGCAACTCCAGTTGCGCTCATGCGCTGCCGTGCGTGTCGATGACGTATGAGCGCCACTGGAGTGGCGCGCTCCATTGCAGTCACCTAGACATTGGCAGCGAAGAATCCGAGTTCGAGTTCCATGGCGCGGCGATAGTTGGCGCGCACCGCTTCCGTGTCCTCGGCATGACGGTCGAGCAACGACTCGAGCTGGACGGCCAGTTCCTCGAAGTCCGGATCGGCGTAGGTCTTCACCCATTCCGAATAGAGCGGCGCCGCGTTGTTGGCCGCCAGCGTCCGGCCGAGATAGGCGTAGAGGCGCATGCAGGGCGTCATGGCGGCGATCGTCTCGCCGAGATGGCCGCGTCGTGCCGTCTCCAGGAGGAAATCGACATAGGCGCGGGTCGCCTCGACTGGCGTGACGCCCGTGAGATCGACCTGCCAGCGGTCGGCGTAGCTCTTGTGGAGTTTCAGCTCCTGCAGGACGCCGGCGATGAGGCCGGCGAACCCATGCAGGTCCTCGCGCGCCGTGGAGTTGGCGAGGCAGAAGGCATAAGCCCGCGCGAACGCCTCGAGGAAATAGGCGTCCTGCGCGACGTAGCCCTTGAAGTTCTGCATGGGTAGCGACCCGTCCCGCAGCCCGCGCACGAAGCCGTGCGCGAGTATGCGTTTGGCGAGGTCGGCATTCGCCGCCCACAGGTCGGCCGACAGCGGCACGCTTGTACTCCAGCCCGATGCGTCAGCCGCCCAGCGCCTGGACGAGATCGCCGATGATGTCCTCGACATCCTCGAGGCCGACCGAGATGCGCACGGTGCCGTCGGTGATGCCGAGCTTGCCGCGCTCCTCGGCGCCGATGCGCATGTGCGTCGTCGTGGCGGGATGGGTCACGAGGCTCTTGGCGTCACCCAGGTTGTTGGAGATGTCGACGATCTGCAGGCGGTTCAGCGTTTCGAAGGCGGCCCACTTGCCGGCCTTGAGATCGAACGTCACAACGCCGCCGAAGTCGGACATCTGCTTCGCCGCCAGCGCATGCTGCGGATGGTCGGGACGCCCCGGATAGAGCACGCGGCCGATGGCGGGATGCGCGGCCAGCGCGTCGGCGACGCGGCGGGCATTGGCGCAATGGCGCTCGACGCGCAGGCCGAGCGTCTCCAGGCCCTTCACCAGGACCCAGGCATTGAACGGGCTGAGCGCCGGGCCGGTGTTGCGGATGATCGGCTGCAGCTTGTCGAGGATGAACTCCTTCGAGCCCAGCACGGCGCCGCCCAGGGTGCGGCCCTGGCCGTCGATGTACTTGGTGGCGGAGTGAACGACGATGTCGGCACCGAACTCGAGCGGGCGCTGCAGGATCGGCGTGGCAAAGGCGTTGTCGAGGACGACCTTGGCGCCGGCCTTGTGCGCGAGGTCGCACACCGCCTTCACGTCGACGATGTCGAGCATGGGGTTGGACGGCGATTCGAACAGCACCGCCTGCGTCGGCTTCGAGAGCGCCTTCTCCCATTGGGCGAGATCGCCGCCGTCGACCAGCTCGCTCTGGATGCCGTATTTCGGCAGCAGCTCGGCCACGATGTAGTGGCAGGAGCCGAACAGCTGGCGGGCCGCGACGATGCGATCGCCGGCCTTGAGCAGCGCCAGCAGGGCGAAGAACACCGCCGACATGCCGGTCGAGGTGGCGCGACAGGCTTCTGCGCCTTCCAGCGCGGCCAGCCGGTTCTCGAACATGGTAACGGTCGGGTTGCCGAAGCGCGAATACTGGTAGTGATTGCTCTCGCCCTTGAAGGTGGCCTCGGCCTCCTCCGCGCTCGAATAGGCATAGCCCGAGGTCAGGAACAGCGCCTCCGACGTCTCGTCGAAATTGCTGCGGACCTGCCCGCCGCGCACGGCGCGGGTCTGGGTCCGCCACTTCGAGGTATCGGCTTCGGTCTTCTTCTTCGGAATCGATCCGTCCATCTCACATCTCCTCTCGCCGCGCGCCCTTTCCCGGCGACGCAAACGAAAAACCCCCGACCTGGAAGGACGGGGGTTTTGCGTAACCTCCGACCTTTTAGCGATGTTTAACGTGGTCGCAAGCCGGTCGGCTCAAATCTCCACGGACCGCCTCTATAGGCGCGGGGATGGCCGGGCGCAAGTCCGTCGATCGACCGTGCGCCTGGCCTTTCCCTTGTCTCGTTACGACTTCTGCCTGGCCAGCGCCTGCTCGCGAAGCTTGGTCATCGTGATGCGCGAGGTGATGGCCTCGGCATCGGTCTTCACATGGATGATCGAGGGCTTGCCGGCACCGAGCGCGCGCTCGAACGCCGCTTCGAAATCCGCCGTGCGCTCGACCGTCTCGCCGTGACCGCCAAAGGCGCGGGCATAGGCGGCGAAGTCGGGGTTCTTGAGTTCGGTGCCATGGACGCGCGTGGGATACTCACGCTCCTGATGCATGCGGATCGTGCCGTACATGCCGTTGTCGACGACGATGAACACCACGTTCGCACCGTGCTGGACGGCGGTGGCGAACTCCTGCCCGTTCATCAGGAAGCAGCCGTCGCCGCTGAACGACACGACGGTGCGGCCGGGCGCTGCGATCTTCGCCGCCACCGCCGACGGCACGCCGTAACCCATCGAGCCGTTGGTCGGCGCGAGCTGGGTGCGGAAGCCGCGATACTGGAAGAAGCGGTGCACGTAGCCGGCATAGTTGCCGGCGCCGTTGGTGACGATCACGTCGTCGGGCAGACGCTTGTTCAGCCAGCCCACGATCTCCGCGAGATTGGCGGAACCGGGCTGCGGCGTCGGCTCGATGTTCTTCAGGTAGTCGGCACGGGCCGCGGGCACGGTTGCCTTCCACGCCGAGGCATCGACCGGCTTCATCGCCTTTGCCGCGGCAGCGAACTGCGCCATGCCGCTGTTGATCGGCAGGGTCGCCTGATAGACGCGGCCCAGCTCTTCGGCGCCGGCATGCACGTGGATCATCTTCTGCGCCGGCACGGGCAGGTCGAACATGGTGTAGCCGCCGGTGGTGGCCTCGCCGAGGCGCGGACCGATCGCAATGATCAGGTCGCTCTCCTTGATGCGCTTGCCGAGCGGCGGGTTCACGCCGAGGCCGAGATCGCCGACGAAATTGTCGTGGCGGTTGTCGATCAGGTCCTGGTTACGGAAGGCCGTCGTCACCGGCAGGTGGTTGGCCTCGACGAAAGCCCGGATGTCGTCGCAGGCCTTCGCATCCCAGCCGCCGCCGCCCAGAACGACCAGCGGCTGCTTCGCCGCGGCGAGCAGTTCGCGGAAGGTCGCCATGTCCTCCGGCGCCGGCGCGCCGCGCGCGACCTTGTAGGGGCCGGTATCGGCAACCTCGACCTCGTCGACCAGCATGTCCTCGGGCAAGGCGATGACCACCGGACCCGGCCGGCCGTTCATCGCGCGATGGAAGGCCTGGCTCACGATCTCGGGGATGCGGCGGGCGTCCTCGATCTGGGTCACCCACTTGGCCATCTGGCCGTACATGCGGCGATAGTCGATTTCCTGGAACGCCTCGCGCTCGGCCTGCTCGCGGGCGACCTGCCCGACCAGCAGGATCATGGGCGTCGAATCCTGGAAGCCGGTATGCATTCCGACGCTGGCATTGGTGGCGCCCGGCCCGCGCGTGACGAAACACACGCCGGGCTTGCCGGTCAGCTTGCCGTAGGCCTCGGCCATGTAGGCCGCCCCGCCTTCCTGCCGGCAGATCACGTAGCGGATGGAATTGCGCTGGGCGTAGAGCGCGTCGAGGGCGGCCAGGTAGCTTTCGCCGGGCACGCCGAAGATCGTGTCGGTGCCGTGGATACGCAGTTGGTCGATCAGAACCTGCGCGCCGCTGCGGCGCGGGTATGCGGTAGCCATTTTCGAGATCTTTCCCTTACTTCGTGGGTGAGAAGGTGGTGGGCACCAATATCTTGTTATTCATGTGCTTCATATATTCTCGGCTTTTCTGCAAATAGGCCTGCCAGGCGGGATCGGCGGCCATCGCCGCGCGGCGCCTCGTGCGGTCGGCGAGATCCTCGTAGCCCCAGATGTGAACGATCTCGTTCACGTTGCCGACCTCGGTCGTGTAGTAGCCGACCAGGTTGCCGAGATGCTTCAACTGGACGGGCAGCCCCTCTTTTTCGTACAGCGCGAGGAAGTCGCGCAGACGGCCCGGCTGCAGTTCATAGGTTCGATGGTCGACGATCATTTTCCAATCCCTCCCGGATCCGGGGCGATTGTGTGCCGTGCTTCGTTGCGCCTCAACCCCGCCGCAGCGGTGGACTCATGATGGGAATCGGCGCATAAGTGCTGCATTGCGACACTAGCCGACGAGCATCATCACGAGTCTCGGTACAGTCGCGGAGCGCGATACCGGTCAACGTCTTCCCGTGAGCTACTTGGTCATCTGTCAAAGGTCATCGAAACGCTTGGACGCATTCGTCCAGCAAGCGCGCGCCGGACTCCGCTCGATCCTTCCTCCAGCCAAGAGCCTTGAATGAGTCGCAAATTGTTTGTGGGCAACCTGCCCTATTCGGTCACGTCTGAGCGTCTGCAAGAAGCCTTCTCTCAGTTCGGCACCGTTACAACCTCGAAAGTGATCGTGGATCGCGAGACCGGCCGCAGCCGTGGCTTCGCGTTCCTCGAGATGGAAACCGATGACCAGGGCGCCTCGGCCATGCAGGCCATGAACGGCGCGTTGTTGGATGGCCGCTCGATCGCGGTCCGCGAAGCCGTCGAGCGTCAGCCCGG
>JAKFVZ010000132.1 GCA_021732965.1 Reyranella sp. | reverse complement strand
TGGCGACGGGGCCGAGGTTGGCAAGCGAGGCGAGGTCGGTCACCTGCAGCAGGACGATCGGCCGCCCGTCGTAGCCGGCTTCCTTGAGCAGCGCCTTGGCCTTCTCGACATTGCCCTCGAGCAGGCCCGCGGTGCCCTTGTCCGAGGCCAGCGGAGTGCCGCAGCCATAGTAGGTCTTGCAGAAGCGCCAGAACTTGGGATCGCCGACGGCGGCGTCGAGGAAGCCCTTCTGGTCGATGGCGTAGCCGAGTGCCAGCCGCATCCGGGGATCGTTGAACGGCGGATGGAGCCAGTTCGGCCGCAGCGCGTACTGGCTGGCATAGGCGCCGCGCTGGACCTCGATGCCCTTCCTCTTCTCGACCAGCGGCAGCAGGTCGTGCGCCACCGATTCGAGGGCATCGACCTCGCTGTTCTCCAGCGCGTTCACCGCGGTCTGCGGATCGGCGATGGAAACCCATTCGACCCGATCGACCTTGGCGACCTTGCCGCCCGCGAAGTTGGCCGGCGGCTCGGCGCGCGGCACGTAGTTCGGGTTCTTCACGTAGACGACCCGGTCGCCGGGCCGCCATTCGTCGGCCTTGAACACGAACGGACCGGAGCCGGTCGGATCCTTGATCTGCTGCGTGGCCGGCGCCTCGGCGACACGCTTGGGCATCATGAAGGGCACGATGCCGGCCGGCTTGGCCAGCGAATCGATCACGAGCCCATAGGGGCGGGCGAGTTCCAGGCGGATCGTCTTCGTGTCGGGCGCGCTCAGTTCCTTGACGTTCGCCATCAGCTTGAGGCCGACCGGATCGCGGCTGCCCCAGCGCTTCAGCGAGGCGACGCAATCCTCGGCCGTCACCGGCGCGCCGTCGTGCCACTTCAGCCCGTCGCGCAGGGTGAAGGTGTAGATGAGGTTCGCCGCATCGACGGTCCAGTTCCCCACCATCTGCGGCTGCGGCTTGAGATCGCCGTCGAGGCCGAACAGCGTGTCGTAGACGAGATAGCCGTGGGTTCGGCTGATCTGCGCCGACGCCCAGATCGGATCGAGGATCTTCAGATCCGAATGCATGACGATCTTGAGCGTCGATTGCGCGGCGGCGGGCGTCGCAAGAGCGAAGGCGGCAGCGGCAACAAGCAGATGACGAAGCTTCATGGACGTTTCCTCCGTTTATTGTTCGGCCGCGAGACCGTTGATCGTCTGCAGGGCCTGACTGCGGAACTGGCCGAGGATCATGCCCTTCCAGTCGTCCGCATCGACGTAGAAGGCATCGCGCACCGCTTGCCGGATCTCGCGCACCAGCGCCTCGGGCGCATCGGGATGGCCGGCCAGCCAGGCCTCGCCGCGCAGCGCGCGCCGCACGACGGGATTGGGTACGGTGCCGTACTCCAGGGTCGTCGGCGTGATCGCCGCGTCGGGGCATTCTTCCGGCGCGCAGCCGGTGATATGGCCGACCGTCCGCGGCGAGATCGATTCGCCCGCCGTGCTGACGATCAGGTCGCTGCCCCACCAGGTTCTGGCCCGCCGCGTCGTTTCCTCGGAATGACGGCCGAAGATCTTCTCGCCGTGGCCGTAGGGACCGAGGCCGGTATGGATGTCGATCCAGGCGATGTGGCGCCGCATCCTGCCATGGTCGCGCAGGATCGAGCGGATCGTGCGGTTGCTCCAGGCCGGCGCCGTACCGCAGTAGAAGAGCCCGTCGGGGTGCTTGTCCTGGCCGCTGGAAACACCGGGATTGCGCTGGCCGGCGAGTCGCGCCATCGCCGCGTTCAGCCGCTCCTCGTTGCCGGGAGAGGGCGGCCACGCCGCGGGCACCAGCAGGTCATGAATCTGCTCGTAGACCGGATTGTCTGGATAGGGCGTTGAGAAGTCGTTGAAGTTGCGGTTGAGGTCGATGTTGTCCTCGTTGGTCCGCTTCAGATGCGAGAAGCCGAACGGATTGACCGCATGGATCAGCAGCAGCGCGATGCCGCGATCGGCGGCGCGTCTGGCCAGTTCGTCGTTCAGCAAGGCGAGCTGACAGGCGGAGCCCGAGAAACCCTCCGGTCCATGCGTGCCGGAGCTGACGATGAACAATTTGGCGGCGTCGCCCGGTCCGAGCAGCGCCGTGTCGGTACCGATCTCCTCGCCCGCCGCACCCTTCAGCGGATGGATGTGATGCCGGACGGCGGCACCGGCCTTGGCCGCGGATTCCAGGAAGCGCTGGCGGGCCTCGCCGTAGGTGGCGGAGAAGAAAGTGGCGCTCATCTGATCTTCTCGTCGATGTAGTCGAGCGTGCGGAAGGCGCCGCCGATCACCGGCAGGAACCACGGCTTGCCGGAATAGAGCGGAATGGAAGGCAGCTCCGTTTCGGCGAAAGGCACCTTGCCCTGCAGGCGGCCGGCAATCGATTGCCCCATGGCATTGCCGAGGAACGGCATCATCGACACGCCCGAGCCGTTGCAGCCGACCACGAAGTGCAGCCCGTCCAGTTCGCCGGCGTGCGGCAGGGCATCGTAGGTGAAGGCGACATTGCCCTGCCAGGTGTGCGTGACCTTGGTGTCCCTGAGCTGCGGGAAGCGCTCGACCAGCGCCTGATGCAGGAGCTGGGCGCGCAACTCGCCGGGGATCTCGGTGAAGCGGGCGCGGCCGCCGAAGATCACGCGCTTTCCGTCGGGCGAGATCCGGTAGTAGTGCAGCACGCGCCGCGTCTCGGAGAAGGTGCGGCCCTTGGGGCAAAGCTCGCGGATCAGATCGGCGGGCAACTCCTCGGTCGCGATGATGTGGCTGGCGATCGGCACGAGGCGCTTCTGCAGGCGCGGCGTGACGCTCGACGTATAGCCGTTGGTGGCGACCACGACGTGGCGCGCCCGCACCTCGCCCTGGCTGGTGCTGACCCGCCAGCCCTCGCCGTCGCGCGCGAGGCCGGTGGCGCGGCATTGGCCGGCCAGCGTGATGGAGTTGCGGCGGCGCACCGCCGCCAGCAGGCCGCCATAGAACAGGGCAGGGTGCAGCTTGCCCGCCGTCTCGAACACCATGCCGCCGTGATAGAAATCGCTGCCAATCTCCTCGCGCTGCTCCTCGCGGGTGATCAGGCGGCAGTCGGTGGCGCCGCCGTCGCGCAGCTTGGCGAAGCGGGTGCGCAGGCCCTCATAGTGCGAGGCGGCGCAGGCGCCGAGGAAGCGGCCGCGCTGCTCCAGGTGGCAGTCGATCTTCTCCTGTTCGACCAGATCGATCAGCGCGCGATAGGCGTCGATCGCCCAGCCCACCACGTCGCGCACCAGCCCGGGCGAATAGTCGAGCGTGCGGCCGGTGAAGCTCTTGCCGATCGAGAGGCCGGCACTCAGCGCGCCGCCGCTGCGGGTCGACGCGCCGGAGCCGAACTCGTCGGCTTCGAGCACCACGCTCTGCACGCCGCCGTCGGCCAGCGCGCGCGCAGTCGCGAGGCCGGCATACCCGCCACCGACGACCACAACGTCGGTCTTCTTCGGCAGCGAGGGTGCCGTGATGCTCTGCGGCCGGAACGCCTCCCACCAGTAGGGCTGGTCCTTGAAGTCGCTGGAGAAGATCGACGGGTTAACCGCAGGCATGAACTGGCTCGCACACAAAACGTTGACAGGTCGGAGTTACGGCTTGAGAGACGGCGCGGTCAAAGTCATTGTCCGGCGTGGTTAAGTCCCAGAGGTTATGATGATCACATCGCGCCAGCTCGAAGCCTTTCGCGCCATCATGGCGCACGGCACGGTGACCGCCGCCGCCGAGCGGCTGGGCGTCTCGCAACCCGCGGTGAGCAAGATCCTCGCGGGGCTGGAGCACGAGATCGGCTATCCGCTGTTCACGCGGATCAAGCGCCGGCTGGCGCCGACCAGCGAGGCGCGGCTGCTCGAACAGGAAGTGACACGGCTCTATCACAGCCTCGAAAGAGTCACCGAAGTGGCGCGCGAGATCCGCGAACGCCAGGTCGGAGACCTGCTGATCTATTCGACTCCGGCGCTGGGCCGTAGCGTGCTGCCCGATGTCATGGCGACGTTCATGAAGCGCCACGCCAAGGCGCACATCGTCTTCCACGTCCGCAGCTCGACCTACATCAACCAGAAGATGGTCGACCAGCAGATCGACCTCGGCTTCTCGATGATGCCCTTCGAACATCCCTCGATGGTCACCGAGGAGCTGAGCCGGGCGACCGCCGTCTGCGTGCTGCCGCGCGACCACCGGCTGGCGAAACGCAAGGTGATCCGTCCCGCCGACCTGCGCGGCGAGCGCTTCCTGTCGTTCCCGCTCGACGGGCGCATGCGGCACCTGATCGACGCGGCCTTCGAGCAGGAGCGGATCGAGCGGCAGCTCCAGATCGACGTCTATTCCTCGGCCGATGCCTGTGCGCTGGCCGCGCGCGGCCTGGGCGTGTCGATCGTCGAACCCTTCACCGCGCGCGATTTCCTCAGCGAGGGAATCGCCGTCGTGCCGTTCGAGCCGCGCATCCGCTACCTGTTCCGTGCCATGCGACCGCGCTACCGCAAGCCGTCGCGCCTGGCCGACGCCTTCCTCGACACGGTGAAGGCGCATCTCAAGGCCAAAGGATGGGCCTGAGTCATTATCATCCTCTTCCCCATTCAGATGGGGAAGTGCCCCGTCATACGGGGCGATGGGGTCATGTTCGGCGACGTTAAATCCCTGACCCCTCCGTCGGCGTGAGACGCCGACACCTCCCCATTTGAATGGGGAGGCGGGTGATGGGCAGCTACGCCGGGTCATGGGCCACGAAGAATTCGAGGCCGATCAACCGTTCCAGCAGCATCACCACCAGCAGGGTCACCACGACGGTCGCGGTCGAGATCGCGGCCAGCACCGGGGAGGCATTCTCCTGGATGAAGGCATAGATCTGGACCGGCAGGGTCGTGACCTGCGGGCCGGTGAGGAACATCGTCACCGTCACCTCGTCGAACGAGATGATGAAGGAGAAGAGAAGGGCGGTGACGAGGCCGGAGCGCGCCAGCGGCAGTGCAATGCCCAGCGCGATGCGCCGTTCATCGGCGCCCAGCAGCGAGGCCGCCTCGACGATCTCGCCGTCGATCTTCTGCAGGGCAACCACGATCGGCCGCCACGCGAAGGGGAGCGTGCAGACGATGTGAGCGATCACGATTCCCGTCGCCGTGCCGAGATAGCCAGCCATCGCGAGCACGTTCACCAGGGCGACTCCGAGCGCCGCGTGCGGAAAGAACAGCGGCGACATGACCGCCAACTCGAAGGCCGGCAGCCAGCGCGGCCGCAGCCGGTGACAGGCATAGGCGCCGGCGAAGGCGATGGCCGTAACCAGTACGGCGACCACGGCCGCGATGCCGAGGCTGGTGAGGAAGGCTTCGATCCAGCGCGGATCGGTGGCGGCCTCGGCGTACCAGCGCAGGCTGAGTTCGCCCGGCGGGAAGCGGAGATAGCCGGCGGCCGCGAAGGAGGTGGCGCCAATCACGACGATGGGCAGCGGCAGGAAGAGCAGCAGGACGAACGACGCCGTGCGGCCGAGTTTCACGATCGGCGCGTTCATCGGTCGGCCTTCGGCACGAGCGCGGCTTCGGCGGCACGCAGCAGCGCCAGGCCGAGCGCGCTCAGCAGCAGCAGGCAGATCGCCCAGGCCGAGGCCTTGCTCATGTTGAAGTTGTAGACGACCTCCTGATAGATCTGCGTGCCGGCCATCTTCTGGCGGATGCCGCCCAGCAGGATCGGCGTCACGATGGCGCCCATCGAGGTCAGGAAGGTGATGCTGAGGCCGGTGAAGACGCCGGGCAGCGACAGCGGCAGCACGACGCGGCGCCACGTCTCGAAGCCGCCGGCACCCAGCGATTCGCTCGCTTCCTCCAGCCGGTTGTCGATCTGCAGCAGTACGGACAGGGTGGAAATGACGGCAAACGGCATCAGCACATGCGTGAGGCCGATCACCACGCCGAGATCGTTGAAGATCAGCGGCAGCGGCGACTGGATGACGCCGGCCCATTTCAGCGTCTCGTTGAGGAAGCCCTTGGGGCCCAGGATCACCAGCCAGCCATAGGTGCGCACGACGAGGCTGACGAGCCATGGCACGAGGACGATCACCAGCAACAGGTTGCGCCAGCGCGGCAGGCGCCACAGCAGCCAGGCGATGGGATAGGCCAGCACGGCGGCGGCAATCGACACGATGGAAGCGATCGATACGGTGCGCAGGAACACTTCGTGATAGTCGGCGCGATCGAGGATCTGCCGGAAGTAGACCAGCGAGAAGCCGTCCTTGCCCCAGAAGGCATGGAAGAAGAGCAGCGCCACCGAGCCGAGGAACAGGGCGAGCACCAGCAGCGCCGGCAGCAGCAGCCAGCCCAGGCTTTGCGGTGCGGAGGTGGCGCCGCGCATCTCAGGCGCCGGCGGCGAAGCCCGGCGGGAACTCGGTCGAGGCGCCGGTTTCCGCATCGAACGCCTCGGCGAGCCTGATGAGGTGACCCTCGGCGTACCACGGCGCCACGAAGTGGATGCCGATGGGCAGGCCCGTCCTCGAGCGGCCGAACGGGATCGAAATCGCCGGATGGCCCGTCATGTTGAAGGGGATCGTGTAGGTGTACCAGGCAGCGCGCAGGTCGCCGAGCGGCTTGCCGTCGACCACCAGCGGCTCGAACTGGTTCTGGGTGGCGGGCGGTGCCGGCGTGGCGACGGTCGGCGTCAGCAGCAGGTCGCAGTCGGCGAACAGGCCCTGCACGGACTTGAAGGCGGTGGTGCGATCGACGATCGCGCGACGGAGCGCCACGACGTCGACGGCGTTGCCTTCGTCGAGCGTCCTGGCGAAGGACGGGTCGAGATCGCCGCGGCGGTTCTTCAGGATGTCGGCAAAGCGCTCGATCTGGTTGGCGCGCAGGATGATGCGCGCCACGTCGAGCTTCCAGTCGATCTCGCGGCCGTCCATCTCCTTGATCTTCGCGCCCTGCTTGTCGAGGAAGGCGAGCGCGGCATCGAGGCGGGCCTCGGTGTCCGGGTCGAGATAGCCGCCGGTCATGCGGCGGATCACGGTGATCCGCTTGCCGGCGATCGGATGTCCGCCCGCCTTGTCGGGCCAGGCGAAAGGCTCGCGGCCGATGGCCAGCGTCCACGGATCGTTGGGATGACTGCCCGACATCGAGGCGAGGCCGGCGCCGAGATCGCCCGGATGGCGCGCCATGACGCCGAGATAGGTGAGCTGGCCGAACTGGTCCGGCGGCACTTCGTGCGGCACGCGGCCGAGCGTCGCCTTCAGCCCGTAGACGCCGCAGCAGGCGGCCGGGATGCGGCCCGAGCCAGCGCCGTCGGTCGACATGGCGATCGGGCCGAGGCCCAGCGCCACCGAGACGGCCGCGCCGCCGCTCGACCCGCCGCTGGTGTGATCGCGGTTCCAGGGATTGCGCGTGATGCCGTGCAGGGGGCTGTCCGTCAGAACCTTGTGGCCGAACTCCGGCGTCGTCGTCTTGGCGAACAGGACGGCGTCGGCGGCGCGCCACTGGGCGATGGCCTCGGCGTCCATCGACGGCACGTTGTCCTTCATCGTGACCGAGGCGAAGGCGGTGCGCAGGCCCTTGGTCAGGATCAGGTCCTTGGCCGAGACCGGCACGCCGGCCAGCGCGCCGAACGAGCCGCCGCTCTTGCGCCGCGCATCGAGCGCATCGGCCGCGGCGCGGGCGCCGTCGGCGTCGAGCGTCGCGATGGGGTTGAACGGCTCGGCCTTCTTCGTGCGGTCCAGCAAGCCCTCGACGATGTCGCGCGCGGCGACCTTGCCGGAGGTGAAGGCCTTTACGTGGTCCGCCACGGTGCGGCCGGCGAAATCCTGAGCGGGCATGATCGGTCTTTCAGGTTGAAGCGAAGACGGTAAAGCTGTCGGAGGGCACGGAAAGACGCACGGTCTTTCCTTCGGCGAGTTCCGCGCCCTGGGGCGTGTCGGCCATGGACAGCGCGGTAAGCGGCCCCAGCGGCGTGTCGAGTACGGCCTTTACCGTGGGTCCGAGGCGATGCAGGGCCGAGATGCGGGCGTCGAGCGACAGCGCGCCGTCGGCGGCATGGCCGAGGCGCACCGCTTCGGGGCGGCAGGCGATCTGGCAGGCAGCGCCGATGCCGGGCGTGCCCACCAACGTCGAGCGTGGCACCGAGATTTTTGTGCCGCCGAGAGAGACGGCAACCGCAGTCGAATCGACAGCGGAAATACGCCCGTCCAGCATGTTGATGTCGCCCACGAAGCGCGCGACGAACGGCGAGGCGGGGCGGCGATAGATCTCGCCGGGCGTGCCGACCTGCTGCACACGGCCACCGTTCATCACGACGATCGTGTCCGACAGCATCGTCGCTTCCTCCTGGTCGTGCGTGACGAAGACGAAGGTCGTGGCGAGCTGGCGCTGGATCGATTTCAGCTCGACCTGGAGCTGGCGGCGAAGCTGCAGATCGAGGGCGCTCAGCGGCTCGTCGAGCAGCAGGATCGCCGGCTCGAGGGCCAGCGACCGGGCCAGCGCCACGCGCTGCTTCTGGCCGCCGGAGAGCTGGCCGATGCGGCGGCGCTCGAAGCCCGCGAGGCCGACGAGGGCCAGGAACTTCGAGACGCGGCCGGAAATCACCGCCGCCGCCATGCCACGGATCCGCATGCCGTAGGCCACGTTCTCGAATACGTCGAGATGGGGGAACAGCGCCAGGTTCTGGAACACCATGCCGAGCGGGCGCCGGCGCGGCGGCACGCCCCCCATGGGCGCGCCGTCGATGGCGATGGTGCCGCGGCTCGGCTCGAGGAATCCGGCGATCAGGCGCAGCAGCGTCGTCTTTCCGCAGCCCGAGGGGCCGAGCAGGGTGACGAAGCTGCCGCCGGCGATGGTGAGATCCACCCCGTCGAGGACCGTCGTGGTGCCGAACTCCTTGCCGATGCCGGCGATGGAGATGGTGCCTCGGCTCACTGCTTGACGCCGGACAGCAGCTTCTCGGCGCGGTCGACGCGGGCTTCGTTGTGCTCGACGACGATCCGCCAGTCGGGCGAATAGAGCGACTTCACGATCTGCTCGTAGGGCTGGCCCAGCGTCTTCTGCAGGTCGTCCGGCAGCTTGACCTTGGAATTCATGGGCAGCCAGCCGTCGAGCAGGGCGGCGCGCAGCTGCGGTTCGGCGCCGGCGATGTAGTTCATCCAGACCAGCGACTTGTCCTGGTTCTTGGCGCCCTTCGGCACGACCACCACGTAGGGCAGCATCAGCGCGCCCTCCTTGGGGATGACGATGCCGACATTGGCGGCGCCCTGGCGGCGCAGCGCCCAGACGCGCGAGGCGTAGAACGGCACGGCGGCCACCTCGCCGCGCGTCAGCAGCGTGTTCATGTGGGCGAGCGATGTGTAGGTCGCCAGCACGTTCGGCACGATCTTCTCGAGCAGCTTGAAGCCGGGATCGATGTCCTTCTCGTTACCACCCATCGCCTTGGCCATGATCACCGCGTCGTAGGGCGCGAGATAGACCGGCCGTGTCAGCGACAGCTTGCCCTTCCACTTCGGATCGGCAAGGCCCTGCCACGAGGCGAAGTCCTCGGCCTTGGCGAGGTCGGTGTTGTAGGCGATGCCGTAGTAGGTGAAGTAGACCGGCAGGCCGACATGACGACCCGCCTTGTCCTTGGTCAGGTACTTCGGATCGACGTCGCCGATGCCCGGCAGCTGCTTGTCGTCGAAGCTCTCGATGAGGCCCGCATTGGACAGCGCGATCGCCTCGAAATAGGTGACCAGTGCCAGGTTGTACTGGTTGGCCGCCGCCGGAGAGCGAAGCGCGCCGGCCGGATTCGGCACCTCGACCATCTTGATGGTGGAACCGTTGCCGGGAGCGAATTGCTTGATGAAGGCTTCGCGCCAGGTGTTGGCGCCACCACCACCCCACACCGCCATGGTGAGTTCCTGGGCGGATGCACCACCTGCCCCCGCGCCCGTGCAGGCGAGAATCGCGCCGCAGATAAGCGCCTTCAATCGGTTCATCATTGCAGGCCCCCGCCGTTGTCTCGTTACCGCAACGTTAGACGCCTCCTGCATCGCGAGAGAAATTCATTCGTCCCTTCTGGTCATTCCAGGAAGTTATGGGCTTGGTTGTTGCTCTGCATGAAACTCACTTCTACAGTCGGTGCGGGGATTTCGAAGGGGACCGCCATGGACATCAAGCGCCTGCACCGCCGCCACGCTCTTTCGCTGCTGGGAGGTGCCGCCGCTGTCGGCGCCACGGGCTCGGCCTTCGCACAGGCCGAACCGCCGAAGCCCGCGCAGCTCGTGGTCAACCATTCCGGCGGTTCCATGGGCACGGCCATGCGCAAGGCCTTCTTCAACGGCTTCGAGAAGAAGTACGGAATCAAGGTCGTCGAAACGAGCCCGGTCGACTTCGGCAAGCTGCGCGCCATGGTCGACTCCGGCAACGTCGAGTGGGACCTGACCGAGATCGGTGGCCAGGACGCAATCCGCGCCGGCAAGGCGAACCTGCTGGAGAAGATCGACACGAAGGTGGTCGACCGTTCGAAGTATCCGGCGACGGCGCAGAATCCCTACGTCTTCGCCTCGTCCGTCTACACGACCATCATGGGATTCCGGAACGACGTCTTCAAGAACGGCAGCCAGCCCAAGAGCTGGGCCGACTGGTGGGATGTGAAGAAGTTCCCGGGCGCGCGCTCGATGCGCAACCATCCGACCGACAATCTCGAATTCGCGCTGATCGCCGACGGCGTGCCGAAGGACAAGCTCTATCCGATCGACTTCGACCGCGCCTTCAAGAAGCTCGACCAGATCAAGCCGCACGTCACCGTCTGGTGGTCGACCGGCCAGCAGCCGGCCCAGCTCCTTCTCGACAAGGAAGTCGTGCTGGCCACGGGGTGGAACGGCCGCTTCTACGACATCATCAAGAAGGGCGCGCCGGTCGGTATCGAGTGGAACGAAGGCGCCCTGAAGCAGGGCAGCTTCGCGATCCCGCGCGGCGCCAAGAGCCCCTACTGGGCCAACAAGATGCTGGCCGAGCTCGCCGTGCCGCAGCAGCAGGCGGTCTATGCGTCGGAACTCGGCTATCCCGGCCTCAATCTCGAATCGCTGAACTTCGTCGACCCGAAGGTGAAGCCCTTCCTGCCGACCGCCTATCTCGACCAGCAGTTCTGGGTCAGCGACGAGTGGTACGCCGAGAACGGCACCAAGGCCGCCGAGCGGTGGAACGCCTGGATGCTGAAGAAGGGCTGATTATCCTTGAGTGCAAGCGGGGGATCGGCCGACCTTCTCATCGAGGGCGTCGGCAAGCGTTTCGGGGAGGTGGTCGCGCTCGACCACGTATCGCTGAAGGTGGCTCAGGGTGAACTGCTCACCATTCTGGGCCCCAGCGGCTCGGGGAAAACCACGCTGCTGAAGGTGGTCGCGGGTTTCGAGACCCCCGACGGCGGCCGGGTGACGGTGGGCGGTGTCGAGATCACCGCGCTGCCGCCCGCGAAGCGGGACATCGGCATGGTGTTCCAGAACTATGCGCTGTTCCCGCATCTCAGCGTCGCGGCCAACGTGGCGTTTCCGCTGGAGATGCGGAACATCGCAAAACCGGAGATCGAGCGTCGTGTCGCCGAGGCATTGGCGATGGTCGAGCTGAAAGGCTACGAGGCGCGGCTGCCGCGGCAACTGTCCGGTGGCCAGCAGCAGCGCGTGGCGCTGGCGCGCGCCATCGTGTTCAACCCGCGGCTCCTGCTGCTGGACGAACCGTTCGGCGCGCTCGACCGCAAGCTGCGCGAGACGATGCAGCTCGAGGTGCGCCGCCTGCAGCGCCGCCTCGGTCTGACGACCATCTTCATCACCCATGACCAGGAGGAGGCGCTGGTCCTGTCCGACCGCATCGCGGTGATGAACAGGGGCACGATCCAGCAGATCGCCACCACGACCGAGATCTACGAGCGCCCGGCCAACGATTTCGTCGCCGACTTCGTGGGCGAGAGCAACATTTACCACGGCACGATGAGCGGGCCGGGCACGGTGACGCTGGACGGCGGCCGCACGCTGACGGTGCGCAGCGACAAGCCGGCCGGGACGAAAGTCGGCGTGCTGATGCGGCCGGAACGCTTCGCTTCCTCGGGCACCAACGCCTTTACAGGCGAGGTCATCGAATCGGTCTATCTCGGGACATCGTTCAAGCTTCGGCTCGCCTGCGAAGGCGGCCTCGAACTGCTCGTCCGCCAGCCCGCGCGCGGCGCCCTGCCCGCCACCGCCACCCGCGTGACGGTCGGCATCGACCCCGAGTCGATCCATGTGTTCTGAGTTCAGAGGAGCGCGCCACTCCAGTGGCGCCCTCATGAGCGCCACTGGAGTGGCGCGCTCCCATGAATAGGTCGATTTTCCCCGCGCTGCCGGCGCTGATTCTGCTCTTCGTGTTCTTCCTGTTCCCGGTCGTGCGCATGCTGGGCTTCAGCGTCGAGGGCGGCACGTTCGACTGGTATGCCAAGGCGCTGGGCGAGCAGCTTTACCTGCGGGTCTTCTGGAACACGTTCGAGATCGCGCTGCTGGTCACGTTCTTCTGCCTGCTGCTGGGGTATCCGCTCGGCTTCCTGATGGCCACGACGACGCCCTTCTGGGCGACGATGGGCTTTATCTTCGTGCTGCTGCCGCTGTGGACCTCGGTGCTGGTGCGCACCTACGCCTGGATGGTGCTGCTGGGCCGCAACGGCGTGTTCAACCGCACGCTGATCGAGGCAGGCGTCATCACCGATCCGATCCCGATGTTGCACAATTTCACCGGCGTGCTGATCGGCATGGTGCATGTGCTGCTGCCCTACATGGTGCTGCCGATCTACAGCGCCGTGCGCAAGGTCGATCCGGCCATCCCGGCCGCCGCCGCCGGGCTCGGCGCGTCGAGCTTCGCGATCTTCCGCCGCATCTACCTGCCGCTCACCCTGAACGGCATCTTCGCGGGCTCAGTCCTCGTCTTCGTGCTGTCGCTGGGTTTCTACATAACGCCCGCCCTGCTGGGGGGCGGTCGCGTGATCATTATCGCCGTGCTGATCGAGCAGCAGGTCCGTGAGGCGTTGAACTGGCCGTTCGCCGCTGCCCTGTCGGCCGTGCTGCTGGCCGCGACCTTCGCCGTCTACGCGCTGGCGCAACGCTACAGCCAGCCGGTGGAGACGACGCGATGAGCCGTCGTCTTCTCGTCATCTCCTGCGGCCTGATCTACTTCTTTCTGATGCTGCCGTTGCTGGTCGTCTTCCCGATCTCGCTCTCGTCGGCGCCCTACATGCAGTTCCCACCGCCGGGCCTCTCCTGGCAGTGGTACGAGCGCTATCTCGACGATCCGCAATGGATCGATGCGACCTGGCGCTCGCTCTATATCGGCGGCGCCACCGCGGTCCTTGCCCTGGCGCTCGGCGTGCCGCTGGCGTTCGCGCTGGTGCGCGGCCGTTTCTTCGGCCGCACGATCATCGATCGCGTGGCGCTTGCGCCCATCATCGTGCCGCACATCATCTTCGCCGTTGCGGTCTATGGCCTCTTCGCCAAGCTCAAGCTGATCGGCACCTGGTACGGGCTGGTAGTCGGCCACACCGTGCTGGCGCTACCTTTTGTGGTGCTGGTGATTGCCGCCGGCCTGCGCGACTTCGACCGTTCGCTGGAGCAGGCGGCCGAAGGTCTGGGCGCCAGCCGCTGGAACACGCTCACGCGCATCACCCTGCCGCTGCTGCGGCCCAGCCTCGTCTCGGCCGGGCTGCTGGCGTTCATCTCCTCGTTCGACGAGGTCGTGGTGGCGCTGTTCCTGGCCGGCGCGAATATGACGCTGCCCAAGAAGATGTTCGACAACATCATGATGGAGATCGACCCCACCATCGCGGCCGTGTCGGTGATGCAGATCCTTCTGGTGTCCGTCGTGCTGGTGCTGATCGGCCGCTTCGGCCGCGGCCTCAAGGATAGTGCGCGTTAGGAGAGTTCCATGGCCGACAGCGTCTTCCACAAGGACTTCAAGGCGACGCCCTGGTGGTGGGAATGGTGGCATCCCTCCAACGAGCTGAGCCAGGACCCGCCGCTCAAGACCGACGTGCTGGTGGTGGGGGCGGGCTATGGCGGCCTGTCGACCGGGCTGGAACTGGCGCGCTCGGGCGTCGACGTCACGGTGCTGGAGCGCGGCGATTTTGGCGTCGGCGCCTCGACGCGCAACGGCGGCGGCGTCAGCGGCGGCACGACCATGGGCAAGGGCTTCTCCGGAAAGGGCGTTGGCGGCGATCCGGAGGCCTGGAAGAAGGTGATGGCGCGCATGCTGAGCGACGCCGCCGATTCGCTCAGCCAGGTCGAGACGGTGATCCAGCGCGAGGGCATCGAGTGCTTCTGGCGCATGAACGGCCGCTTCAGCGGCGCCTACACGCCGCGCCACTTCGCCGAGCAGCAGGCCAAGGTCGCGACCTACAACGAGAAGGCGGCGCTCGGCACCTACATGATCCCGCGCGAGCGCCAGCGCGAGGAGATCGCCTCGGATTATTACTATGGCGGCATGGTCGTGGAGCGCACCGGCCAGCTCCATCCCGCGCTCTACTACGGCGGCCTGCTCAAGGCCGCGCACCGCGCCGGCGCCAAGCTCTGCGCCAACTGCGACGCCGAGAAGATCGAGCGCAAGCCCGGCGGCTTCCGGGTCCTCACCAGCAAGGGGCCGATCGAGGCGCGTGAGGTGGTGATCGCTACCAACGGCTACACGACCGAACTGACGCCGACGCTGCGCCGCAAGCTTGTGCCCGTCGCCAGCCACATCATCGCGACCGAGGAACTGCCCGAGGATCTGGTGCAGAGCCTGATCCCGAAGAACCGCGTCGTCTCCGACACCAAGCGGGTGCTCTGCTATTACCGCCAGTCACCCGACAACAAGCGCGTGATCTTCGGCGGCCGCGCCCGCTTCACCCAGGTGACGCCGGAAGTGAGCGCACCGGTGCTGCACGGCTACATGCTGGAGCGCTGGCCGCAGCTCAAGGGCGTGAAGGTCACCCATGCCTGGACCGGCAACGTCGCCTTCGCCTTCGACTTCCTGCCGCACATGGGCATGGAGCAGGGCATGCACTATCTGATGGCGTGCAACGGCTCGGGCGTCGCGATGATGTCCTATCTCGGCTACCAGACCGCGCGGAAGATCGCCGGCGGCTCGAACGCGCCGGTCAATGCCTTCGACGGCCAGGATTTCCCGACCGTGCCCTTCTACAGCGGCAATCCCGAATGGGTGCTGCCCTTCGTCGGCGCCTGGTACCGCACCCGCGACTGGTGGGATCGGGTGCGGGCTTAGCTTTTCATGCTCCTCGCCCCCGCTAGGGGGAGAGGCTGGGTGAGGGGGCGACGCACCCCCTGCAACCCCCTCACCTAACCTCTCCCCCGATCGGGGGAGAGGAACATGAGTCCTACTTCATCGTGATCGGCGAGAAGTCCTGGAACCAGTTCTGGGCCTGCACGAAGCCTGTCACCTTGGGTGACATGGCGCGCGGGGCGACGTCGTGGGTCACGAACAGGAACAGCGCATCGTCGACGATCTTCTGGTGGACCTTCTTCAGCGCCTCGTCCTGCGCCTTCGCCTCGAAGGTGGTGCGTGCCGTTTCCAGCAGCGCGTCCATGCCGGGGTCCTGGTAGAAGCCCCAGTTGGTGCCGTTGGGCGCAACCAGCTTCGAATCGAGATGGCGGATGAAGGCGGTGAACGGGTCCTGGATGAAGTAGCTGAAGTTGAGCGCGCTGGCGCCCTTGGCCAGGTCAGACTTCGCGCCGGCCCGCCACAGGTTGATCAGCGTGTTCCACTCGGCGACCTCGAAGTCGATCTTGATGCCGACGTCGGCCAGGTTCTGCTGGATGTACTCGTTCATCGCCAGCGGCTGCATCTGGCCCGAGCCCGAGCTGGAGATCAGCACCTTGGCCGTGACCGGCTTGGCCTTGCTAAAGCCCGCCTCGGCCAGCAGCTTCTTCGCCGCTTCCGGATCGAACTTCACGTCGAAGCTCGGCGTGCCGAACCACTGGCTGCCGGGTGTCAGGAAGCCCTTGGCCGGGATCATCTGGCCCTTCAGCAGAACCTTCAGCCCTTCGCGATCGACCGCGAGGTTGGCGGCCTTGCGCACGCGCACGTCCTTCCACGGCGAGCCGTCGGCGAAGGAGAGGTGCCATGTCCAGTTATGCGGATAGGCGTTGCTCACGATCTTGAGCCCGGCCTTCTCCAGGCTCGGGATCGCATCGGGCGAGGGTGCCTCGATCCAGTCGACCTGGCCCGCCCGCAGCGCCGCCGTGCGCGTCGCCGTTTCCGGGATCGGCAGCAGCACCATCTTGTCGAGCTTCGGCACGCGCGCCTTGTCCCAATAGTCCTTGTTGGGCGACAGCTCGGCGCGGGTCTGCGGCTGGAAGGCCGTGACCTTCCACGCGCCGGTGCCAGACGGCGTCTGCGCGAACTTGTTCCAGTCCTTGCCGACCTTCTCCCACTGCGCCGGGCTCGACATCATGATCCAGGAGATCTGGTAGGGCAGGAACGCGTCGGGG
>JAKFVZ010000375.1 GCA_021732965.1 Reyranella sp. | reverse complement strand
ACCGCAGCATGACGCGAGCGGCGGCCGAGCTCGGCATGACGCAGAGCGCGGTCAGCCACCGGCTGCGACGGCTCGAGGCCTATGTCGTAGCACCTCTGCTCAATCGCTCGAGTACCGGCCTCAGTGCGACGCCGGCCGGTACGGCGCTGGCGACCGGCCTCGCCGATCTGCTCGACGGCCTCTCCGATCTTCGTGCGAGCTGCCGCGCCGTCGCGTTGCCTTCGGGCTTGCGGGTCGGCGTGGGAGCGGCGCTCGCCGACTACTGGCTGGTAAGGCGGCTGCCCGCCTTCGCCACGGCCAATGCCGGCCTGGAGGTTGAGCTCACCATCGTCGAGAGCGAGGCCGAGCTGCGGTCGGCCGGGATCGACGTCCATATCCTCTGGCAGCCGACGGCGACGGCCCGCTCATCCTCGACGCAGCGGCTGCTGTTCCAGGAGCAGGTCTTTCCGGTGTGCGTTCCCCGATTGCTGCCGGGCGGCAGGACGTTGCGCGATCCCAAGGCGCTGGCGAAGCTGCCCTTGCTGCACAAGGGCACGCCCGGTCGCGGCCAGGGTGCGGAATGGTCGTGGCCGGTGTGGTTCGAACGATTGGGTATTGCGGGCAAGCCGCCGGCCGCCGCCGTGCGGTTCGGCAACATTCACACCGCGATCGCTGCGGCGCTGCAGGGGGCCGGCGTCGTCATGGCGCGCTCGCTGCTGGTGCACGATGCGCTGAAGGACGGACGGCTGGTGCGTGTGCTGCCCTCATCGTGGGACATGCCGTCGAGCAAGGCGCATGTCGTGCGCTGGCCCGCCGCCCTGACGGGCGACGAGCGTGTGCGACGGTTCGTGAAGTGGGCGGTCGGTGAGGCCGAAGCCACCACCGGCCGCCGCATCGCCGTTCAGCCCTCGCCGAAGGTCCGCTTGTAGGTCTTGGTCATCAGTTCGTCGAAGCGCGAGCCGGGAACGAAGTCGGCCATCTCGTCGGGCCGCGTGAGGCCCGGAAGCTGGCGCGCGCAGTCCGACGGTTCGCCGATCACCTGTGTGACCGGATAGAGCGCCGACCAGGCGGGGACGCCCTCGTAGTCTTCCTCCTCGTCGGCGACATGCTTGTCGCGGATCTTGCCCGACGCCGTCTCGATCTCCATGCCGATCATCGTGGTCGCCTTGAATTCCTGCTTGTTCGGCTGGCGAATGAGCTTCGAGCGGCCGGGATAGATGCGGTCGATGAAGCGGTCCATCAGCTTCAGCTTTTCTTCCGGGTCGTCGATGATGTGCGCCTTTCCGAAGGCCATGACAGCGCGATAGTTCACCGAGTGATGGAAGCCAGAGCGTGCCATCACCAGCGAGTCGAGATGCGTGACGGTGAGGCAGACGTCGACGCCTTCCTTCTGGCTGCGGATCATGCGGCTCGCCGACGAGCCGTGCCAGTAGAGGTGGCTGCCCTCGCGCCAGAACGAGGTCGGCGTGCAGTAGGGGCGGCCGTCGATCACGTAGGCGATGTGGCAGACCAGGGCGGCATCCAGGATCGCGTGGATGCTCTCCTTGTCGTAGCGGCCACGGTCGTGGACGCGCTTCACCTTGTTGACGTTGGTGACGGGATAGCTGTCGGGAGGATTGACCGAATCGGGAGGGCTCATGGCTTGACCTTTGGCGCACCGGGAATGGGGTTGCTTGCCGGGCGACCATCGTCGGGATACGGATCAGGTGAAAGAGCCAGTTTGTCGGAAAGAGACTGGACCAGTTGAAAGCCCGTTCGACACCTCGCACCCGCCGCGCGCCACCACTTGGCCTCGCGCTCGATCCGTCGTCGCCCGAGCCGCTGCATCGGCAGATCGGCGAGCAAATGCGGCACGCCATTCTCGACGGGCGGCTGAAACCCGGGACGCGGCTGCCGTCGTCGCGCCTGATGGCCCAGGACCTCGACTGTGCGCGCGGCACGGTGGTGCTGGCCTTCGATCAGCTCGTGGCCGAGGGCTATGTCGTGAGCCAGGCCGGCTCGGCCATGTCGGTCGCGGCCGACTTGCCCGACGAGATGCTGACCGTGCCGCGACCCGGCACGCCGCCGCAGGGCAAGACTGTCGCCAGGCCCGCCGTGGCGCGTCGGGCGCGGGCCCTGCTGGCGGAGACTCCAGCGCCCGTCTCCGCCGGGCCGCCTCTGGCCTTTCCCACCGGACAGCCGGATCGCGAGGCGTTTCCCTTCGCGCTCTGGGCCAAGCTGCTGGAGCGCGAGTGGCGGCGGCCCGGCGTCGAGGCTGCGAGCGCCGTCCATCCGTTCGGCCATGCCGGCCTGCGCGAGGCGATTGCGGCCTATCTTGGCGTGGCGCGCGGCTTCACCTGCGATCCGGGCTCGGTCGTCGTCACGACGGGCATCCGTCACGGGCTCGCGCTGTTTGCGGAAGTCGTGCTCGATGCCGGCGACACCGCCTGGGTCGAGGAGCCGGGCTTCATCGGCGTGCGCGACGCGCTGGCGACCTCGGGCGTGCGCGCCACGCCGGTCGGCATCGACGGATCGGGCTTTTCGCTGGAGACGGCGCTGGCGCAGGCCCCCGAAGCGCGCCTGGCTGTCGTTGCGCCGGCCCATCACTTTCCGCTCGGGACCGTGCTCAGCCTGCAGCGGCGCCTCGAACTGCTGAGCTGGGCCGAGCGCACCAAGGGCTGGATCGCCGAGGACGATTTTGACGGAGAGTATCGCTACAGCGGCCGGCCCCTGCCGCCGCTGCGCTCGCTGGACCGGGCCGGCCGGGTCGCCTACTTCAGCAGCTTCTCCAAGCTGCTCTTTCCCGCGCTGCGGCTCAGCTTCCTCGTCCTGCCGGCCTCGCTGGTCGAGGCGACCGAACGGATCATGGACCGCGTGTCGGTCCGCGCGCCGCTGCTGGGCCAGGGCGCGCTGGCGCGCTTCATCGCCGAGGGCCATTTCGCCACCCATCTGCGGCGCACGCGCCAGCTCTATGCCGGCCGTCGCGCGGCACTTCTGCAGGCCGCGGCCCGCCATCTCGACGGGCTGCTGGCGATCGAGCCGGACCCCGGCGGCATGCATGTCATCGCAGTGCCGGTTGGAAAGCTCTCGCGCTCCTTCGACGACGTGGCGATCACCGCGGCGGCGGCCACTGCCGGGCTCATCGTGCAGCCGCTCTCCGTCTGCTACGCCGGCCACGCCCATCGTCACGGGCTCATCCTGGGCTATGCCGGCACGCCAGAGGCGGAGATCGAGCGCGGCATTCGTGCGTTGCGGAAAATCGTTCTGACCGCTTAGCCCCTCCGGCTTCTTGCGGGAGCTTTGGGCAGGCAAAAACGTTAGATGCGCCATCGCCGCCAACGGACCGTCCAGCCCATGTCGTCCCATCAGCCCTCTGCCGTCGCCGCGGCGCGTCCCCTTGCGCGCCGTAACCGGCTGGCACTCGACGGGCTGAATTTCTTCCTCGCCGATGTCCGGGATGGGCTCGGGCCCTATCTCGCCATCTGGCTGCTCGTATCGCGGCAATGGGATCCTGCCTTGATCGGCGCCGTGATGTCGGTGTCCGGCATCGCGACCCTGATCTTCCAGGTGCCGGCAGGCGCGATGGTCGACAGCGTTCGCTGGAAGCGGGCCGCCATCGCCAGTGCGGCGATCATCGTGGCGCTGGCGGCTGTCGCGACCGTCAGCACCCCGAGCTTCGCGGTCGTCTTCGGCGGCCAGATCGCGATGGGCGCGGCTGGCGCCGTCTTCGCGCCGGCACTGGCGGCGGTCACGCTGGGCCTCACCGGACCGGCCGCTTACGGGGCTCGGGTCGGCCGCAACGAGGCGTTCAACCACGCCGGCAACGCGGCGGCGGCGGTGATGGCCGGGCTGCTCGCTCACTTCTTCTCCGCCGAGACGATCTTCTGGCTTCTGGCCGGCATGGGCCTCCTGAGCGCGGCCTCGGCGATGACCGTCGACGGGCGTGCCATCGACCACGACGTTGCTCGCGGGATCGACACGGCGCACAGGGGCGAGCGTACCTCGAGCCTCGGTGTCCTGATCGGCAACCGCGGCCTGCTCATGCTGACCGCCGCCGTCGCGCTGTTCCATCTCGGCAATGCCGCGATGCTGCCGATGGTCGGGCAGAAGCTTGCCGCCCTGAGGGGCGACGATGTCGCCTTCGCCTACATGTCGGCCTGCATCATCGTCGCCCAGGTCGTCATGATCGGCGTCGCGGCGCTTGCGGCTGCGCGCATCGATATCGTGGGCCGTCGGCCGCTCTTCCTGATTGGCTTTGCTGTGCTGCCGGTGCGCGGGCTGCTCTACACCATCACCGACGATCCGGTGCTGTTGCTGGCCATCCAGTCGCTCGACGGCATCGGCGCCGGTCTTTTCGGCGTGCTTTTTCCCGTCATGATCGCCGATCTGACCCGCGGCTCAGGCCATACCAACCTCGCGCTCGGGGCATCCTCGATGATCTGGGGTGGCGCCGCGGCTGTCAGCCATGCGATTGCCGGCACCGTCGCCAGCCATATGGGCTACGACGCGACCTTTCTGTTCCTCGCTGGTGCTTCGGCGCTGGGCGGCATCGTCTTCGCCGTTGCCGTGCCGGAAACACGGCCGGTGGCGTCGGGTCCGATCGCTTCGGCACCGGCCAGCTGAAGCCCGTCCCGCGGCGTCAACCCGAACCGTTGCGCGCCGCCTTCGCCGCTTCGAAGGCGGCGAGGCGTTCGGGCAGCTTGCCGAGCGAGGTGCTTGCGGTCGAGGCGGCTGCCGGCTTGGGCAGCGTCTCGTAGAAGTGACAGGCCACGCGATGGCCGTTTCCGGCGTCGCGCAGTTCGGGCTGCTCCTGCTTGCAGCGAGGCTGGGCGTGGATGCAGCGCGTGTGGAAGCGGCAGCCCGGCGGCGGGGCGAAGGGGCTGGGCACGTCGCCAGCCAGCAGCACGCGCTCCTTGCGCACGCTGGGATCGGGGCGCGGGATCGCCGACAGCAGCGCCTGCGTATAGGGATGCAGTGGCCGGTCGTAGAGGTCGCGCTTGGCGGCAATCTCGACCAGCTGGCCGAGATACATCACGGCGACGCGGTCGCTGATGTGCTTCACCACCGCGAGATCGTGGGCGATGAAGAGGTAGGAGAGGCCGAAACGCTGCTGCAGGTTCTGCAGCAGGTTGACGATCTGTGCCTGGATCGAGACGTCGAGCGCCGAGACCGGCTCGTCGCAGATGATCAGGTCGGGATTGACCGCCAGCGCGCGGGCGATGCCGATGCGCTGGCGCTGGCCGCCCGAGAACTGGTGCGGATAGCGCCGCGCGTGCTCGGGCAGGAGGCCCACCACGTCGAGCAGGTCTTTCACCCGCGTCGCGCGCTCGGCCTCGGTGTGGAGGTCGTGCACCGCCATCGGCTCGGCCAGGATCTCGCCCACCGTCATGCGCGGGTTCAGCGACGCATAGGGATCCTGGAAGATGATCTGCATGTGGCGGCGCAGGCGGCGCAGCGCGTTCTTGTCGAGAGTAGCGATCTCCTCGCCCTTGAACCGCACGGAGCCCGCGGTCGGGTCCATCAGGCGCAGCACGAGGCGGCCGGTCGTCGACTTGCCGCAGCCCGATTCGCCCACCAGCGCCAGGGTCTCGCCGCGCGCGATCTCGAAGCTCACGCCTTCGACGGCGCGCACCATGCCGATCACCTTGCGGCGGATCAGGCCGCGGCTCACCGGGAAGTGCTTCACCAGCCCGTCGACCTGCAGGACGGGTGTTGCTTCGGTGGCGCTCATGCCGCCCTCGCCAGTTCGACGGGCGCCTTCCAGCAGGCCACGCGATGCTCCGGTCCGAGGTCGCGCAAGGGCGGCGGCTCGACATGGCAGCGTGGATCGGCAAAGGGGCAGCGCGGCGCGAAGCGGCAGCCCTTGGGCTGGTTGTTGGGGCTGGGCACCGAACCCTCGATGGTCGACAGGCGCTCGCGGTCGACCTCGATGCGCGGAATCGAGCCCAGCAGGCCGATCGTGTAGGGGTGCTGCGGATCGGCGAACAGGGCATCGACCGGCGCGCTCTCGACGATCTTGCCCGCGTACATCACCACCACCTCGTCGGCGATCTCGGCGATGACACCGAGATCGTGAGTGATGATCAGCATCGCCATGCCGAGCCGGCGCTGCAGGTCCTGCAGCAGATCGAGGATCTGGGCCTGGATCGTGACGTCGAGCGCCGTCGTCGGCTCGTCGGCGATCAGCAGCGCGGGCTCGCAGGACAGCGCCATCGCGATCATGACCCTCTGGCGCATGCCGCCGGAGAGCAGGTGCGGATAGTCGTCCACGCGCTGTTTGGCCGAGGGAATGCGCACCAGTTCGAGCATTTCTATCGCGCGGGCCTTGGCGGCCTGCGGCGAAAGCTGTGTGTGGGCCATGATCGCCTCGACGATCTGCTGGCCGATCGTGTGGACCGGGTTGAGCGAGGTCATCGGCTCCTGGAAGATCATCGACATCTTGCCGCCGCGCAGGCGCCGGCGTTCGTCGGCGGAAAGGCCGAGGATGTTGCGGCCCTCGAACAGGATCGCATCGGCTGCGACCTGGCCGGGCGGGCTCGCCACCAGGCCCATGACGGAGAGCGAGGTCACGCTCTTGCCGCAGCCGGATTCGCCGACCAGCCCGACGGTGCGGCCGCGCCCGACGGAGAAGTCGATGCCGTCGACCGCGCGAAAGAGGCCGCGGTCGGTGTGGAAATGGGTCCGGAGACCGCGGACCTCAAGGAGCTTTTCCATCAGAAGGAGTAGTCCAGGCCCTTGTAGAAGGTGTTCTGGTAGAGCATGTGCGGCCGCACGCCCTTCAGCTTCTTCAGGCTGGTCGTGTACATCGCGATGTTCATGACCGGCATCCAGAGGTGCTCCTCGGTCACCCGCTGCTGGGCGAGCGCATAGTACTTGGCGCGATCGGCCTCGGAGATCGAGGCGCGGCCCATCTTCAGGTACTCGTCGGTCTTGGCGTCGTTCCAGTTCATGCGGTTGGGCGCCGGCATGTTCTTGGAATCGAAGTAGAAGTTCAGCAGGTCGCCGGACGAGATGTAGGGGAAGGTCACCGTCCACAGCTCGAAGTCCTGCTTGCCCATCTCGGCCGGCGCGATGGTCGAGTCGTAGCCCATGATCTTCCAGTCGATGCCGATCTTGCGCATGTAGCCCTGGATCGCCTCGGAAACGCGCGGGAAGTAGGCGACCTGAGTGAACACGACCCGCGGCGCCAGCTTGACGCCGTCCTTCTCGCGGATGCCGTCGGCGCCGACCTTCCAGCCGGCCTCGTCGAGCAGCTTCTTCGCCCGCTCGACATCCTCCTTGATGAGATTCTTGGTCGACTCGGCGAAGTCGAGCGCCTTGGGGTCGATGAAGGTGTAGGCCGGCTCGGCGTTGCCCAGCATGATGCCCTTGACGATGTCGGCGCGGTTGATGGCGATGTTCATCGCCTCGCGCACGCGCTTGTCGGCCACCATCGGGCGCGTCGTCTTGTAGCCGTAGTACATCAGCTGGAAGTTGGGCTTGGCCTCCTGGACGTTGAGGTTGGGCGACGCCTTCACCTGCTGGATGAACTGCAGCGGAATCTGGTGCGTGACGTCGAACTGCCCGCCCATCATCGCGGCCACGCGGCTGGAGTCCTCCGGCACGATCTTGATGCTGAGCTTCTCGAATTTCACCGGCCCCTTGTTGGCGTACATCGACGGCCCCCATTTGTAGGCGTCGTGTCGTTTCAGAACGATCTCGGTGCGCGGCTGCCAGCTCTCGAAGCACCACGGCCCGGTGCCGTCGATCGCCTTGACGCCGTAGTCCTTGCCGAGCGCCTCCACGCTTTCCTTGTTGTGGATCGCCGTCGTGAACATGGTGAGCTGTAGCAGCAGGTCGGCGAAGGGTTCGTTCAGCTCGTATTCGACCGTGTAGGGATCGGGTGCGCGCAGCTCCTTGATGTTGCCGGCGCGCCAGGCAAGCGGGGCCTTGAGTTCGGGGCTCTTCAGCCGTTTGAAGCTGTAGATGACGTCCTCGGCGGTGAACTTCTTGCCGCTGCAGAAGCTGACGTCGTCGCGCAGCTTGAAGGTGTAGAGCTTGCCGTCGGGACTCACCGTCCACGACTTGGCGAGATAGGGGATCGCCGTCTTGCCGTCCCAGTCCATCGCCACCAGCGTGTCCTGGAACATGTTCACGATGTCGGAGGTCGGCGACCACGTCGTGCGCTGGCCGTCGTAATGCGGTGCGTCGAGAGACTTCATCATGCGCAGGGTCTGTGCCTCTGCGCCCTGCGACAGGCCCGCCACACAAAGCAACGCTGTTACGCCCTTCAAGAAGTTACGCATCGCTCCCTCGCTCTGTTGTCGTTGTTCGTTCAGAACGTCACGTCGAGACCTTTGTAGAAGGTGTTCTGGTAGATCATGTGCGGGCGCGCGCCCTTCAGCTTCTTGTTCGTCACCTGGTGCATGTTGATGTTCAGCACCGGGATCCAGAGGTGCTCGCGCATCACCTTCTGCTGCACCATCGCGTAGTATTTGGCGCGGTCGGCCTCGGTCAGCGCGGCGCGCCCGAGAGCCAGCCATTCGTCGGTTTCGGCGTCCTTCCAGTTCATGCGGTTGGGCGTCGGGATGTTCTTCGAATTGAAGTAGATGTTCATCAGGTCGCCGGCCGACAGGTAGGGCACGGTCACCGACCAGATTTCGTAGTCCTGCTCGGCCATCTTGGCCGCCGCGATGGTCGAGTCCCAGGGCTGGAGCTGCCACTGCACGCCGATGCGGCGCAGGTATCCCTGGATCGCCTCGGCGACGCGGGGCGTGTTGCCGGCCTGCGTGTAGTAGACCTTGGGCTGAAGCTTGATTCCATCCTTCTCGCGGACGCCGTCGGCACCGGGCTTCCAGCCCGCTTCGTCGAGCAGCTTCTTCGCCCGCTCGAGATCCTCCTTCACGATGTCCCGGGTCTTCGGGTCGAAATCCAGCGCGTAAGGGTCGACGTCGGTGAAGGCCGGGTCGGCATTGCCCAGCAGGATGGCCTTGGCGAGCTCGGCGCGGTTGATAGCGATGCTCATCGCTTCCCGCACGCGCCGGTCCGCCACCATCGGGCGTGTCGTCTTGAAGCCGAAGTACAGGAGCTGGAAGTTGGGCTTCGCTTCCTGGACCTGCAGCATCGGCGCCGCCTTGGCCTGGGCGATGAACTGGGACGGGAATTGATGGGTGATGTCGAACTGGCCGGCCATCATGGCGGCGACGCGGCTCGAATCCTCCGGCACGATCTTGATGACCAGCCTCTCGAACTTCACCGGTCCCTTGTTGGCGTACATCGAGGGACCCCACTTGTAGGCATCGTGCCGCTTCAGCACGATCTGGGTGCGGGGCTGCCAGCTCTCGAAGCACCAGGGCCCGGTGCCGTCGGCGCCCTTGATGCCGTAATCCTTGCCCAGCGCCTCCACGCTTTCCTTGTTGTGGATGACGTTGGTGAACATGGTGAGCTGCAGCAACAGCTCGGAGAAGGGTTGCTCGAGCTCGTATTCGACCGTGTAGGGGTCGGGTGCGCGCAGTTCCTTGATATCGCCGGCGCGCCAGGCGAAGGGTCCCTTGATCTCCGGGCTCTTGAGGCGCTTGAACGAATAGACGACGTCCTCGGCGGTGAATTTCTTGCCGCTGCAGAAGCTGACGTCGTCGCGCAGCTTGAAGGTGTAGAGCTTGCCGTCCGGGCTCACCGTCCACGACTTGGCGAGATAGGGAATGGGCGTCTTGCCGTCCCAGTCCAGCGCCACCAGCGTGTCCTGGAACATGTTGACGATGTCGGAGGTCGGCCCCCAGGTCGTGCGCTGCGCGTCGTAGTGAGGCGCGTCGATCGACTTCATCATGTTGAGGGTCTGCGCCGTGGCCGGATACGCGATACTCAACGCGAACGCTGCGCTCAGAGCTTGTCTGATCATGTTTGCAGCCTCGGATCGAGGACGTCGCGGAGTGCGTCGCCCAGAAGGTTGGCGGCCAGCACGATGACGAAGATCGCGAAGCTCGGGATCGTCGCGATGTGCGGCGCCATGAACAGGAAGTCGCGGCCTTGCGCCGCCATCATTCCGAGTTCGGCGGTCGGCGGCTGGGCGCCCATGCCGAGGAAGCCCAGCGCCGAGCCGATCAGGATGATCTGGCCGAAGCGCAGCGTCAGGAACACGAAGATGGTCGAGATGCAGTTGAGGGTGAGGTAGCGCCAGATCAGCGTGCGGTCGGAAACGCCGACGGCGCGGCCGGCTTCCATGAATTCCTGGCTCATGATGCCGATCGCAGCACCACGGGCCACGCGCGCCACGTCCGGCACGGTCGCCACCACCAGCGCGATCACCACGGCCGTGAGGCCGGCGCCGAAGATCGCCGCCACCGCGAGGCCGATCAGGATCGCCGGGAAAGCCAGCATGACGTCGACCAGGCGCATGATCCAGCCGTCGAGGCGGCGATTGTAGGCCGCGATGATGCCGAGAAAGCCGCCCAGGAAGCCGCCGACGATGACGCCGACCAGGCCGAGCATCAGCGTGTTGCGCGCGCCGAAGATGACGCGGCTCAGTATATCGCGGCCGGTATTGTCGGTGCCGAACCAGTGCTCGGCGCTGGGCGGCTGCATCACCTTGGTGAGATCGGTGAGGTAGGGATCGTAGGGCGCGACCACCGGCGCGAAGATGGCGGCGAGGCCGATCGTGGCCAGCAGCAGGGCGGCCACCATGGCGACCTTGTCGCGCATCAGCCGGCGCAGGACGCCGGATCGGGCGAAGAGGCCGTTCTCTTCGGTGGGGGCGGGGGCGGCGTTGAGGGCTTCGACGCTCATGACCGCTGCATCCTCGGATCGAGATAGACGTACAGGACGTCGACGATCAGGTTGATCGACAGGAAGGCGATCGCGAGAATCATGATCGCGCCCTGCGCCGTCGGGAAATCGCTCGAGACGATGGCGCCGACCGCCAGGCGTCCGACGCCCGGCCACGAGAACATCGTCTCGGTCACGACGGCACCGCCCAACAGGAACGCCGCCTGCAGGCCGATCAGCGTGACCACCGGGATCATCGCGTTGCGCAGCGCGTGGTGCACGATCACCACCGTCTCGCGCAGGCCCTTGGCGCGCGCGGTGCGGACATAGTCGGCGCCCAGCACTTCGAGCACGGCGGTGCGCGTCAGCCGCGCGATCGGGCCGATCAGCACGCTGCCCAGCGTGAGCGCCGGCAGCACGAGGCTTGGCAGGCCGCCGTCCCAGATCGGGCCGGTGCGGCCGGTGAAGGGGAACAGGCCCCACTGGAAGCCCATGTACTGGATCAGGACCAGGCCGATGAAGAAGACCGGCATCGACACGCCGGCGACGGAAACGGCCATGATGGCGCGGTCGACCAGGGTGCCGCGCCGCACGGCGGCGAGAGTGCCCAGCGTCAGGCCGAAGGGAATGGCGATCAGCATGCCGCCCAGCATCAGCTCGACCGTCGGGCCGATGGTCAGCGCCAGTTCCTCGCTCACCATCTTGTTGGAGATGATGGAGCGGCCGAGATCGCCACGCAGGACGCGGCCGATATATTCGGCAAACTGGACCGGGATCGGGCGGTCGAGGCCGAGCTCCAGGCGGATCGCCGCGATGGTCTCGGCCTTCGCGTCGGGCCCGGCGATGATCATCGCCGGGTCGGCGGGCACCACCTGCAGGAGACAGAAGCACAGGAAGAGAACCCCGAGCAGCGCGGGGAACGAGATCAGCAGGCGGTGGACGATCTGTCTTCCCATGCGCCGTCCTCGGACCGATTCGGCCAAGGGGAAGCGCGCCGGTTTCCCGACGTGTCTCGACGTTTCTCCCTGGCAGCCGCTGCTTCGGTCAGACCTGCGCGGCGTTTGTTATGCAGGGATAGTGCATGCGAAATTTGCCGATGTCACGCCCATGGCAAGAGCCAAATGAATTCAGTTGGGTTGGTCGCCAAGCTGCCTCAATGGAGCGCGCAACTCCAGTTGCGCTCAAAATTCGTCGACGGAGCAAGACATGAGCGCAACTGGAGTTGCGCGCTCCAAGGATTCAGCGCGTCCTCGGGCTCGCTACGCCCAGCCTCCGGCGTGAGGAAGTACGTGTCCGGTGATGAAGCCGGCGCCATCGGAGCAGAGGAAGCAGATCGTCGCGCCGAGCTCTTCCGACTTGCCGAGACGACCGAGCGGAATCTGCGCGGTCATCTTGGCCATCGCCTCGCGGTTGGCGAGCAGTGCCGGCGGGAAGTAGTCGGGATTCTCGACATAGTTCGAGCCGACCGCGTTGACGGTGATGCCGTCGCGTCCCAGCTCCTTGGCGAGGGACGAGACCAGGCCGTTGCCCGCAGCGCGCGCCGAGACATAGGGCGCATAGTTGGCGATGCCGCGCAGAGGGGCTGCCGAGGAGACGAACACGATGCGGCCCGACTTGCGCTTGCGCATCGACGGCGCGACGAGCTGCGTCAGCCGGAACGGCGCCACGGCCATGACTTCGAGCGCGTCGCGGAAATCCTCGATCCGCGCCTCGCCGAGCGGTGCGCGCAGGGCCGGGTAGGCATCGTTGTTGACCAGCGCGTCGATATGACCGTGTCGCTTCACCGCCAGCTCGACCATCGCCGCCGGCTCGGTGGCCGACAGTGCATGGGCGCCGGGAAACTGCGATTCGTACTTGTGGCGTGCGCTCGGCGTGTCGAACGACGGATCGTGCGCCAGCACGGTCGCACCCTGGGCCAGCGCGACCCTTGTGGTGCCGTGCCCTGCGAATTTCTCGACGTTGGTGATCAGGATGACCCGGTCTTTCAGCAGCATGGCGATTCCTCTAGGTTGCGGCCCCATGGACCCAGCCGTTCCCGACGATCCTAGCGCAGCCCGCCCCGAGGGACAGGCCCCGGACGGCCGTGCATCCTTCGGCTTCCGCGACGTGCCGGCGGCCGAGAAGGCCGGGATGGTGCGCGAGGTCTTTGCCAGCGTGGCCCCGCGCTACGACCTGATGAACGACCTGATGTCGGGCGGCGTGCACCGGCTCTGGAAGAACACCATGGTCGACGTGGTGAACCCGCGTCCGGCTGAGAAGCTGCTGGATGTGGCCGGCGGTACCGGCGACATCGCCTTCCGCCTGCTGCGCCGCCAGGGCGATCGCCCCGACGTCACGATCTGCGACATCAATCCGGCAATGCTGGAAGTCGGCCGTGACCGCGCCATCGATCGTGGGCTGCTGCACGGGCTCACCTGGGCGACCGGCGATGCCGAGCACCTGCCGTTCCCGGACCGCTCGTTCGACGTTTACACGATCGCTTTCGGCCTGCGTAACGTCACCGACATCGACCAGGCGCTGCGCGACGCCCATCGCGTGCTGAAGCCGGGCGGCCGCTTCTACTGTCTCGAATTCAGCAAGGTCACCTCGGCGCCGGTCGGCCGCGTCTACGACGCCTATTCCGAACGCGCGCTGCCGTTCTTCGGCAGGGTCATTGCCCGCGACGCCGACTCCTACCGCTACCTTCACGAAAGCATCCGCCGCTTCCCGCCGCAGCGCGAGCTGGCGGCGCGCATGCGGGCCGCCGGGTTCGCCAACGTCTCGTGGCGCGACATGTCGCTGGGCGTCGTGGCGCTGCACCAGGGCTGGCGCATCTAGATGTTCCGCGCGCTTCGCAACGGCTGGCGCCTGCTGCGCATGGCGGTGAGCTTCGCACGTCACGATGCGCTGTTTCCGCTCGAGTCGCTGGGCATCGCGCCGGCATTGATCGCCTGGGCGCGCCTGTTTGCGCCGCGCGGCGACACGCGCCGTCCGGGCGAACGGCTGGCGGCGGCGCTGCAGGACATGGGTCCGTCGTTCATCAAGCTCGGCCAGGCGCTGTCGACCCGCGCCGATCTGTTGAGCGAGGAAGTGGCGGCCGATCTCGCGCGCCTGCAGGACCATATTCCGGCCTTCCCCGGCGCCGAGGCGCGACGGATCATCGAAAGCGAGCTGGGCCAGCCGCTCGCCGCCGTCTTCTCCAGTTTCGACGACGTGCCGGTCGCGGCCGCCTCGATCGCGCAGGTCCACTTTGCGGTCACAACCGACGGCCGCGACGTCGCCGTGAAAGTGCTGCGGCCCGGCATCGGGAAGGCCTTCGAGCAGGATCTCGACCTCTTCTACTGGATGGCCGAGCTGGTCGAGCGCACCCAGCCGCGCTTCCGCCGCCTGAAACCGGTCGAATCGGTGCGCGCCTTTGCCGACGTGGTGCGGGTCGAGATGGACCTGCGCATGGAAGCCGCGGCCGCTGAGGAGCTGGGCGAGAATTTCGCCGACGATCCGAATTACCGTGCGCCAAAGATCGACTGGGACCGCACCGCCGAGCGCGTGATGACGCAGGAGCGGGTCGACGGCATCCCGATCGGCGACCGCGACGCCATCATCGCCGCCGGCCACGATCCGCACGAGATCATGCGCAAGTGCGCCGAGGCCTTCTTCTACCAGGTGTTCCGCGACGGCTTCTTCCATGCCGACATGCATGGCGGCAACGCCTTCGTCGATCGCCAGGGCACCATCGTGCCGGTCGACTTCGGCATCATGGGCCGCGTCGACGAGGCGACGCGCGGCTATCTTGCCGAGCTGCTGGTGGCCTTCCTGCGCCGCGACTACCACGCCGTCGCCGAGGTCCAGTTCCGGGCGGGCTTCGTGCCGCCCGACCAATCGCTCGAAACCTTCGCCCAGGCCTGCCGGTCGATCGGCGAGCCGATCTTCGGCAAGCCCAGCCACCAGATCTCGATCGCCCGCCTGCTGGCCCAGATGCTGCGGGTCACCGAACAGTTCGAGATGAGCGCGCAGCCGCAGCTCCTGCTGCTGCAGAAGACCATGCTGATGGCCGAGGGCATGGGCACCAAGCTCAACCCCAACGTCAACATCTGGGAACTGGCGCGGCCATTGATCGAGGACTGGATGGTCACACATTTCGGTCCGCGTGCCACGGTGAGCCGCGCCGCCCAGGACCTGGCACAGGGTCTGCGCCGGTTGCCGCGCCTGATCGACAGCCTGCACGTCGTGGCCGAGCACGAACGGCGCAAAGCCGAGCGCGATGCCGAACAGCCGACACAAGCCGGCCGGTTCAGGGCGCGCTTCGCGGAGGTCGTCGCCATCCTTGCCCTGATCGCCGCCATCGCGGCGTGGTGGCACTGACCCGTGACGACCGACCAGATCGTCATCGGCCTCGCGATCTTCCTGCTCGCCGGCACCGTCAAGGGCCTGGTAGGGCTCGGCCTGCCGGCCATTTCGATCGCCCTGACGTCGCTGTTCCTGCCGCTGTCGGAGGCGATCGCGCTGATCGCCCTGCCGACCATCGTCACGAACGTCTGGCAGGCGGCGGTCGGCGGCCATTTCTGGCACATCGTGCGGCGCCAGTGGCCGCTCATGCTGCCGCTCACGGTCGTGCTCTATCTCACCGTCTGGCTGATCGGCCAGAAAGGGCCGAACTGGGCCTTCATCGTGCTCGGCACGGTGCTGGTCATCTACGCCGCCCTCGGCCTTCTCCGCATCCGGCTCACCATCCATGCCGATCTCGAGAAGCCGCTGGCACCGGTCATCGGCGTGGTGTCGGGCTTCGTGGCGGGCCTGGTCGGGGTGCCGATCGTCCCCCTGATGCCCTATCTCCAGGGCCTCGACATCAAGCCGGTCGAGCTGGTCCAGACGCTGGGCGTCGTCCTGTGCGCCACGTCTCTCACCCTGACGGCGTCTCTGCTGTTCTTCGGCGTGCTCGACGGGCCGCGCGCCATGGTCTCGGGTGCCGCGGTCCTGCCGGCCATCGGCGGCATGTGGCTCGGCCAGCGTATCCGCTCGCGCCTTTCGGTCGAGCAGTTCCGCCTGGCCGTGTTCTGGGCCCTGCTGGCCACCGGCCTCTATACTGTCGTCACCCGCCTCTTGTGATAGGCTCAAGGCCATGTTGCACGGCAAGCGTATCCTGCTGATCGTCGCGGGCGGAATCGCGGCCTTCAAGTCGGCGGAACTGATCCGGCTCCTGCGCGGGCGCGGCGCCTCGGTGCGTTGCGTCCTCACGGAAGCGGGCGCGAAGTTCGTGACGCCGCTCACCTTGCAGGCTTTGTCCGAGGACCGCGTCTATGGCGACATGTTCTCGCTGACCGACGAGAGCGAGATGGGCCACATCCAGCTCTCGCGCGACGCCGACCTGCTGGTCGTGGCGCCGGCCACCGCCAACATGCTGGCCCGCATGGCCGGCGGCCTGGCCGACGATCTCGCCTCGACCGTGCTGCTCGCCACCGACAAGCCGGTGCTGGCTGCGCCCGCGATGAACGTCCGCATGTGGACGCACGCCGCCACCGTGGCCAACGTCGAGACGCTGAAAAGCCGCGGTGTCACCTTCGTCGGCCCGAACGACGGTGCCATGGCCTGCAACGAGCATGGCCCCGGTCGCATGTCGGAGCCGGCCGAGATCGTGGCCGCCATCGAATCCCTGCTGGTGCGCGAGCGGCCGCTCGTCGGCAAACGCGCGCTGGTGACCTCGGGCCCGACCCGTGAGGCGCTCGACCCGGTGCGCTTCATCTCCAACCATTCCTCGGGCAAGCAGGGCCACGCCATCGCCGCCGCGCTGGCTGAACTCGGCGCCGACGTTACCTTTGTGAGTGGTCCGGTCGCCGTGCCCGATCCGCACGGCGTGAAGGTCGTGAAGATCGAATCGGCCGACCAGATG